>NZ_JBLYQK010000039.1:0-19296 GCF_048799765.1 Brevundimonas sediminis | reverse complement strand
GGCCTGGGCGGCCTGGCGGGCCGCTTCGGCGCGCGCCGCGACCTCGGCCGCGGCCTGACGGGCCAGGGTTTGTGCGCGCGCATTGAGCCCGGCGAGCGGGGTCTGCTGCGCGGTCAGGGCGCCGCCGTGCTCACCGTTGAGATAGACGTCAAAGGCGCCGAAATCGGACGCATCAATCACCGCGGCGACATTGACCGGCGCGCGCCAGGCCTCTCCGGCGGCGAGTTGCCGGGCGAACAGCACGCGACCATCCGCCATCCGCACCACGATCGCCGCGGCCTTGCGCGCCTGGATCACGACGCTGGAGGCGCTGGCCGAGGCCCCGTAGATCGCGCCGCGCGGATTGAAGGCCTTGGCCACCGGGGCCGCCGCGGCAGCGGCGGCGGCGGCAGCGTCGGCGGGGTCCACGCCGGTCAGCTGCATCTCAAGACCAGGCGTCACATAGAGCGCCGGAATCGTCTGGTCCGGCGGCGCCGGCTGCGGAGCCGTCAGCCGCATATCGACGTCCTGTCCGGGAATCGTCCCCAGTCGCCAGGTTTCCGGCACTTCAGCGATATCGGACGGCTGGGGCGCCTGCATCAGGCTGACTCGCTGGAAGACGTTCCACCCCACAATGGCGAAGACCAGCGCCGCCAGACCGGCGATCAGTCGGGGCGAGTAGCGCTTGACCTCCTCGAACGCCACGCCGACCGGCGGCTGAAGCGGAACGGAGGGATCGGGGCTTTCACGCTTGAAGCGCTCCACCGCCAGCTGCTCGTCCAGGCCGAGGGCGCCGGCGTAGGCGCGCACATAGCCGATCGAGAAGACGCGATTGGGCAGGATGGAGAAGTCGTTCTGCTCGAGGGCCGTCAGGTAACGGGCCGGCACCCGGGTCTGGGAGGCCAGTTCGGCGAGGGACCGACCGGACAGGTCACGGGCGACCCGCAGACCTTCGCCCAGAGTCGGCGCATCCGTGACTGAAGGAACCACATCCCTCCAGTCGCGGTGCGGATCAAACTCTTCCGGGCCCTTGCCCGCATCCAGCGCCATGACGCTCGACCCCACACTCGACGACGCGTCATCCACGCCCGTCGTACTCGAACCCGGCCCCTGTACCATATTGGGATGACAGTCTGGTCCTGCCCCCGCAGGCCCGCCGAACTCACCTTGTGGATAACTCATAAGGGTCGCCCGATCAATGATTTGTTAAGCACGCCGGTCGCCGGGACCGGGTGCGGATCAAATCTGGACGTTCAATTTCCGGGCCAGGGTTTCGAGTTCGCCGCGAACCGAGGCCGACGACGATCCGAGCAGGCCCGGCAAACCCCGACGGGCGGCGGCGAGATCGGTGGACAGGATCATCCGCTTGACGGGCCCCACCCCGCCGGCCGGCGCGGACAGGCGGGTGAAACCCAGCGCCAGCAGGGCGAACGCCTCCAGCGGTCGACCCGCCAGCTCCCCGCACACCGAGACCGGCGTCCCGGTATCCGCGCACTTCTTCTGGATTTCGGCCAGCGCCCTCAAGGCCGGAGGAGACAGCGGATCGTATCGATCCGAAACCAGCGGGTTCGTGCGGTCGGCGGCGAACATGTACTGGAACAGGTCATTGGTCCCGATCGAGACGAAGTCCGTCAGCGGCAGGAGGGCGTCGAGGTGCCACAGCAGGCTGGGGCACTCGATCATCGCCCCGACCCGCAGAAGGGCCGGCAATTCCCGCCCCCGTCGCCGCGCCCAGGCGCATTCCACGTCGACCAGCTCCCGCGCGGCGCGGAACTCTTCAACGGTGGCGATCATCGGGAACATGACCCGCAGTTCGCGTCCCGCGGCGGCGCCCAGCAGGGCGCGGAGCTGCAGGCGCAGCATGGCCGGCCGATCCAGTCCGAGACGGATGGCGCGGCGGCCCAGCGCGGGATTTTCCTCCCGCTCGGTCTCGAGATAGGGCAGGACCTTGTCGCCGCCGATGTCCAGCGTCCGGAAGGTCACCGGCCGATTCCCGGCCGTATCGAGCACGAGACGGTAGAGTGCGGTCTGGCTGTCCAGACGCGGCAGCTCCTCCGAGACCATGAACTGGAACTCGGTGCGGAACAGGCCGATGCCCTCGGCGCCGGTGGCGTCCAGGTTCTCCAGATCGACCGCCAGTCCGGCATTGGTCAGAAGGCTGACGGACTGGCCGTCGAGGGTGACCGGAGCGACGTCGCGCAGCTTGGCGAACTCCGCCTGCCGTTGGCTGCGAACCTCCATGCGGGACTGGACGGCCGCCAGCATGTCCGGGCGCGGACGGAGATAGGCTTCACCGGTTTCGCCGTCGGCGATCACCAGATCGCCCTCCGACAGCCTGTCGCGCAGCCCCATAAGGCGCCCGACGCAGGGGATCTGGAGCGCGCGCGCGACGATGGCCGCATGGCTGGCGGCGGAGCCCTCCTCAAGCAGGAGGCCCTTCAGCTTCTCGCGGGGATATTCCAGCAGGTCCGCCGGGCCGAGATTCCGGGCCACCAGAATGGCGTCATCCGGCAGGTCCCGCTGTCCCGGGCTGTCCCCCGCCAGAACGCGCAGGAGGCGGTTGGCCAGATCCTCGAAGTCGTGCAGCCGCTCCTTGATGTAGGGATCACGAGCCTTGGCGAAGCGGGCCCGATGCTCGTTCCGCACGCGATCGACGGCGGCTTCGGCGGTCAGCCCCGTGCGGACAGCCTCTTCCAGAGACCGGTTCCAGCCCCGGTCGTCGGCGAACATCCGGTAGGTTTCCAGCACCTCGAAGGACTGCCCGGCCAGCTTGCCCTGCCCGCCTTCCAGCATGGCGTCGATATTGGCCTTCAGGCCGATCAGGGCTTCGCGAAGACGAATCTCCTCGACCTGCTGGTTCTCGGCCAGAAGGTTCTCGGGCGCGACCGGCGCCTCGTGCAGAACGACATGCCCGAAGGCCAGCCCCTCGGCGAACCTCTGCCCCTTCAGGCGCTCCGGGCGGTGCGGCGCGACCTCGATGTCGCGCAACTCCTCCTGCCCCAGCAACTCGCCCGAGGCGACGGTCTCGGCCAGCACCATGGCGATGGTCTGGATGTCCTCGACCTCGTCCTCATCGTACCGCCGCTCGGACCGGTTCTGGACGACGAGGACCCCGATCGCCCGGCCGCCCCTCAGCAGGGGGGCGCCGAGGAAGGCGTGGTAGGGATCTTCACCGGTCTCCGGACGATAGGCGAAGCTGGGGTGGGACGGCGCGTCCGACAGGCTGATGGGGACGGCGCTGCGCGCCACCTCGCCGACCAGACCCTCGCCCGGGCGCAGACGGGTGTTGTGAACGGCCTCGGGCTTCAGGCCCTGGGTGGCGAACAGCTCCAGTTCGCCGGAGCCTCGCCGCAAATAGATGGAGCACACCTCGGCCACCATCGACTGGGCGATGATGCGCACAACGGTGTCCAGCCGATCCTGGGCCGGCGCGGCCCCCGCCATAGCCTCGCGGATCTGGCGAAGGAGGTTACGCGGCCCCCTCGTCGTCAATCCGCCAACCGGCATGGCCCCTCCCGTGACTGCGGCCCCCAAGATGGGAACCGCCAAGCTTTAAATCTAGACCGCTTCCAGTCCGTAAGCCGAATGAAGCGCACGAACGGCCAGTTCCGCATAGGCCGCATCGATCAGGACGCTGATCTTGATCTCCGACGTGGAGATGGCCTGGAACTTCACGCCCTTGTCCGCCAGCGCCTTGAACATGGTCTGGGCGACACCGGCGTGGCTGCGCATGCCGACCCCGACGACCGAGACCTTGGCGACGTCCTCATCGACGCGCAGCTCCTCGAAGCCGATCTCGGCCTGGGCCGCCCGCATCAGTTCGGCGGCGCGCTGGGCGTCGCGACGGCCGGTGGTGAAGGTCAGGTTGACCGTCCCGGCCGTGCGGGACTGGGACTGGACGATCATGTCCACATTCACACTGGCCTCGGCCAGACGGGTGAAGACGTCCGCGGGGGCGTCAACGCGGTCCGAGAGGCCCAGCAGGGTCAGGCGGGCCTCATCACGGCTCATGGTCACACCGGACACGATGCGCTTTTCCACGATCTCCTCCTCGTCGCAGATCAGGGTTCCGCCCTTGTCGGGCATGACGCCGTCAGCGTCGGGTTCAATGAAACTGGACAGGACCCGGACCGGGACCTGCTTCGCCATGGCCAGCTCGACCGACCGGGTCTGCAACACCTTGGCGCCCAGCGACGCCATTTCCAGCATCTCCTCATAGGAGACCTTTTCGAGGCGGCGGGCGCGGGACTCGATGCGGGGGTCGGTGGTGTAGACGCCGTCGACGTCCGTGTAGATGTCGCAGGGGCACTCCAGCGCCGCCGCGACAGCGACCGCCGAGGTGTCGGAGCCGCCCCGGCCGAGCGTGGTGATGCGTCCGCCCTTCGTCACGCCCTGGAAGCCGGGAACGATGGCGATCTCGCCGGTATCCAGCGCCGCGCCCAGAACCTCGCCCGGCACGTCCTCGATGCGCGCGCGCCCATGCGCATCGTCCGTGAGGATGGGAATCTGCCAGCCCATCCAGCTGCGGGCGTTGAGCCCCATATTGCGCAGGGTCAGGGCCAGCAGCCCCGAGGTCACCTGTTCGCCGGACGCGACGACGACGTCGTACTCGTCGTCCGACATCTCGATACCCGCCCCCGGCCGACCGGCGCCGTCGGTCCAGGCGACCAATTCGTTGGTCTTGCCGGCCATGGCGGAGACCACGACGGCGACCTTCTTTCCGGACGCGGCCTCGGCGGCGACGATCCGCGCGGCGCGACGGATTCGTTCAAGGTCGCCCATCGAAGTGCCCCCGAACTTCATCACCAGTCGCTGTGAGTCGGTCCGCGTCATCCTGACAGGCTGCTCCGTGCTTGCATGAAACGGCGCGCGGGTTCATCTCTGCGCCATGGCTGCTTCTAACGGCACGGTATCGGCGCGCAAACCCCAAAGCGGGGCGGAATTCAACGATCAGGCGGAAGGACCGTCGATCGATCCCGCCGACGTGGCCCGTTTCTCGGCCCAGGCCGCGGAATGGTGGGACGCCCGCGGGCCGTTCGCGCCCCTTCACCGGTTCAACCCGGCGCGGCTGGCCTTCGTGCGCGACCGGGTCGCCGAACGGTTCGGACGCGACCCGAAACAGCGCGAGGCCTTCGCCGGCCTGACCCTGCTGGACGTCGGCTGCGGCGGGGGCCTGATCGCCGAGCCGATGCGACGGCTGGGCTTCGCCGTCACGGCGGCGGACGCCTCCAGCGAGAACATCGGCACGGCTCGCGCCCACGCCGAACAGCAGGGGCTCGACATCACCTATCGCGCGGCGACCGTGGAACAGCTCGAGGCCGAGGACGCCGGACCGTTCGACGTGGTGCTGACCATGGAGGTGATCGAGCACGTGGCCGATCCGGAGGCCTTTGTTCGCGCCTGCGCGCGGCTGGTGAAGCCGGGCGGCATCCTGATCGTCGCGACCCTGAACCGGACGCTGAAGGCGCTGGCCCTGGGCAAGTTCGCGGCCGAATACGTTCTGCGCTGGGTGCCCGCCGGGACCCACGACTGGAACCAGTTCCTGAAGCCCGATGAGATCCGGGCGATGCTGGCGCCGGAAGGCCTCGCCGTCACCGGTCCGTTCGGCCTGGCCTTCAACCCGCTGACCGACCGCTGGAGCGAGGGCGATTCCGACATCAACTACATGATGGTCGCCACCCGGGATTAAAGCGGGCGAACCATGTAGCGGGCGTCGGAGCCGTAGGAGGCCAGCCTGGCGGCCATCTCCGGCGTCTCCCTCACGATAAAGCCGTGCCGGGTCCAGAAGGGCGACGCGTCATTGACCGCGACCAGCGCCACGGCGGGCCAGCCCGCCGCCTTGGCCGCCACCGCCAGCTGCTCCACCACCGCGCCGGTATGGCCGCCGCCCCGCGCGTCGGGGTGCAGGGCCAGATCGTGCAGGTACATGACCGAGGCGTCCGCCGGGATGGCCTCGATCAGGGTGTTCAGGGCCGGCGCGCTGTCGGACCGCCACGGATAGGCGACCATATAGCCCCGGGGCTCACCCACGCCGGCGGCGAGAACGAAACAGCCGGACGGATTCAGGGCCAGCCGGTTCGCGAACAGGTCGCGACCTTCGAAATGGTCGGGAAAGCCGATCACGGCGATCGCAGCGACGGCGTCGAGGTCCGCCTCCGTCATCGGTCGCCAGCTCAGGCCGGGCAGCTGGTGTTGAACTCCGCCTTCTGGAACCGCCACCGGATCGTCCTCGCCTGACCGTTGATCTCGCCCTCGATGCGGGCGTTCAGCACATCGCCGTCGCGTTCATAGATGACCCGTTGGGGGAAGTCGTGGGCGGCCTGTTCGAAGACGACCCGGTTCGGGCCGGATTCGATCACCGGGAAGGTCGTGGGCGTCTGCCCCTCCGGAATGGCGAAATAGCCGAAGGGCGCGTCCGGCGCCGGACCGGTCGGGGCGATGCGGGCCAGCTCCCAGCCCACGCGGCCATTCCGGACCGTGACCGAATTTCCCGCCATCAGGCCCAGACGCGGCGGGCTCCAGGTCTCGGCCACCTCGCGCCCGCCTTCACAGGACAACCAGTAGCCGGCCATCCAGCCCAGTTCGGGCCTCAGGTCGGTCTGCGGACCGCCGGCGAGGGCGGCGGTCATCAACAGGGCGGTCAGCATCTCGGGTCTCCCTCCGGGTAGGACCGGAACCTAGGCCGGGTGATCCGGGGCCGGCTTGTAGGATTGCGACGCGATGGCCCGCGCCAGCGCCTGCTGCTCCCGGGCCCATTCGGTGGCGGTGCAGCCGAGGAAGCGACGAAAGTCGCGCGCCATCTGCGGCTGGTCGAAATAGCCCGCCTCCAGACCCGCCCCCAACCACCCTTCGGCGCCGGGCAGACCCGGATGGGCTGCGTGGTCGAAGACCCGGCGGAAGCGGAAGATCGATCTCAGCATGCGGGGCGACACGCCCACGCGATCGGCGAAACGGCGCTGAAGCGCGCGTTGGTCCGCCGGCGATCGGGCGGTCGGCCCGGCCTCGGCCGCCAAGGCTTCAATCTCGGCGCGGACCAGGGGATCGCTGCGCCACTCGCTCCGACGGCGCTGGTCCGCCAGCCAGCCGCTGAAGGCCTCGACCTGCGCTTCCGGATCCCCGGCCCGGGCGGAAAAGCCCGCCAGTCGCCGGACCATGTCCAGCCGTCGATCCGTCGCCTCGACGAGCGGTCGCCCCAGCCAGTCGCGGGCGCCGTCGGGCTCGAAACGGATCGCCACCAGTTCGGTCGGTCCGACGGGACGCAAGGCGAGAGGCCGGGTCATCTGCCCCGCGAAAATCGCCGACGGCTGGAGTGTCCAGCTCCCGTCCTCTCCCTGCTCCTCATAGGGCGCCCCGAGATCGAAGATCAGTTCGGGGCAGCCGTCCGGCGCGATGCGCTGGACGACGGGGGCCGGATCGGGATCGGCATAGGTCCAGATCATCCGCACGAACGGCCTGAGCGCCGCGGGCGGCTGGAACTCCTGATAACGCTCCCCCTCGCCCGCCATGGCCTCAATGGACCTCTGACTTGTCCGGAGGAAGACCGGGCAGGTGCGCGACCGGCACCCCGTCTTCGCGGAGTTTTCTCACATCGGAGGCCGTGGCCTCACCGTAGATTTCGCGCCGCTCCGAACGGCCCTCATGAATATCCCGCGCCTCGCGGGCGAAGGCGTCGCCGACGTAGTCGAAATTCTGCTCCACGTGGCTGCGCACCTCGCGGGCCGCCTCCATCATCATGGCCTGCATCTTCGCCGCCATGTCCGCGGACGCCGCCGACTTCCTGGTCCCGGACACGGACGGCGCCATGACCTGCTTGGACACGGCGCCGGAACCGCACACCGGGCATTCGACCAGCCCGCGCGCGGACTGCTCGTCATAGTCCGAGGACGACCCGAACCAGGCCTCGAACCCATGACCGTGGTCACAGTTCAGGGCATAGCGGATCATGCCGAAACATCGGCCGGCGGCGCGAAATCGCGGTCGTGGGTCAGTTGCGGCACCGCATGGCGAGCCTTGTCGACCGCCTCGAGATCGAGCGTGGCGAACAGGACGCCGGGTTCGTCGTGATCCAGCTTCGCGACCACCTCGCCCCAGGGCGCGACGACGGTTGAGCGCCCCCACGTCCTGCGGCCGTCCTCATGCTCTCCGGCCTGTGCGGGCGCGAGGATCCAGGCGCCGCTCTCGATGGCGCGCGCGCGCAGCAGGACTTCCCAATGCGCCTCCCCCGTCGGAACGGTGAAGGCGGCGGGGACAGCGATCATCCTCGCCCCCGCCTTGGCGAGGGCGCGATGCAACTGCGGGAAACGGATGTCGTAGCAGATGGTCAGCCCGAGTCCGCCCCAGGGGGTTTCGGCCACCACCGCCCCGTCGCCGGGCCGGACCGAGGCGCTCTCGCGCCAGCGCTCGCCCGTGGGAAGGTCGACGTCATAGACGTGCAGCTTGTCATAGGTGGCGGTCACCACGCCCGTGTCATCGATCAGAATCGAGCGATTGGCCGCCCGGTCATCGCCCGTGTGGCCCGACCTGACGATGGCGGAACCGATCAGCAGCCAGACGCCCAGCTCCTTCGCCAGCGCCTTCAGTTTCGCCACCACCTCATCGCGGTCGTCGGAAACCAGAACAGCCTCGCGAGCCGCGCGGTCCTGGATCAGGAAGTTGGTGGCCTCGGGCGTCAGGATCAGCTTCGCCCCGCCTGCGGCGGCCTGCCGGATCAGGGGCTCGACGTGGGCGAACGCCGCCCCCGGGGTGGCCGGGGTGCGGGTCTGGATCAGGGCGACGGGGAGCGTGGTCATGCCGCCAGCATTGGGTCCAGCTTGCCCTTGCGGTCAAGCGCATGCAGGTCGTCGGAGCCGCCGATGTGCTGGTCGTTGATGAAAATCTGCGGGAAGGTCATCCGCCCCCCCGACCGCTGGATCATCTCCTGCTTCTTCTCCGGATCGTTCGAGGCCACGATCTCGGTGAATGCCGCATCCTTCTTCTTCAGCAAGGCCATGGCGGCAATGCAGTAGGGGCAGCCGGGCTTGGTGTAGATGACGACGTCAGCCAATTTTCTCTCCAACTCAAAACGGGGGCGACGGGGCCCCTGAAGGACCGCGGACGGTGCACCCTACATAGTCAGTTCCCGCACGGTTCGCACCCGGGCGATGACCGCCAGGTCGACGGCGCGGGCGCCCGCCTGCAGCAGCGCGCGGGCGCAGGCTTCGGCGGTGGCGCCCGTGGTCAACACATCGTCGACCAGAAGGATGCGCCGCCCCCGGATCCGGCGCGCGCCGCCAGGCGTGACCGCGAACGCCTTCCTGACGTTCAATCGACGCCCCCGCGCGGACTTGCCGCCCTGACTGGTGGTGTGGGCCTGCCGGATCAGGGCGTCGGGCAGGTAGTCCAGACCGGCGTCGCGGGCGAGCGGCCGGGCGACCTCGGCGGACTGGTTGAACCGGCGCGACAGCAGGCGCCAGCGATGCAGGGGCACGGGAACGACCGCATCCGCCCCGGCCAGAAGCGGCGCGGCGGCGCGGCTGAGCCATCGGGCGAACAGGGGGGCGAACGGCTGATGGTCGCCATGCTTGAACTTCAGGATCAGGCCGCGCGACGCCTCGTCATAAAGACAGGCCGCCCGGGCGCGATCAAAGGCGAAGGGCTTGGCGAGGCAGGCCGCGCAGCGCTCCGACGCAAACGCCCCGCCGTCCATCTCAAAGGCCGCGCCGCACCCGTCGCAGACCGGATCCTCCAGAAACACGATCCGGCTCCAGGCGCCGGCGGTCAGACCCGCGGAGGCCGTGGCTTCCGGGCCGTCGTGGGCGAGGGGCGGCAGCAACAGGTCCGCGGCCGAGCGCCCGATCCGGCGTCCGATGTCGGTCGCCGCTTCCCAACGCGCCCTCCAGACCCCATCCTGAAGGCTCATGAGCCCCTCCTCCGGTCCCCCCGTCATCTTCGACAGCCGTCGCCGCACGGCAAGGCTTTTGCGCAGCGACCGGTTGTTTTCCGGCGCCGATTTCCTGCACGTGCGGGCGGCGCAGAACGCCGTCGACAGCCTGGACGCCCTGTTGCGGGACTGGCCTGACGTCGCCGACCTGTCCGCCCATCCCGGTCCATTCGCCGCCGCATTGAAAGGCAGCCACGCCGCCGGGCGGGTCGGGCCAGTGAGGACGATTGCCGACAGGGCCCTCCGGGCCGGGCCGGGCGACGCCCCGCTCACTCTTGCCGACGCCTCGCAGGATCTGATCGTCAGCCTGATGAGTCTGCACTGGGCCAACGACCTGCCGGGGGCCCTGAGCCAGATCCGTCGCGCGCTGAAGCCCGACGGCCTGTTCGTGGGCACGCTGCTGGGCGCGGGGACGCTGAAGGAGCTGCGCGCCGTGCTGACCGAGGCGGAGCTGGAGGAACGCGGCGGCGCGCAGGCGCGGGTCTCGCCCTTCGCCGACGGCTTCGACGGCGCGGCCCTGCTGCAGCGGGCCGGGTTCGCCCTGCCGGTGTCAGACGTGGACCGGCTGACGGTGCGCTACCCCGACCTGTTCGCCCTGGTCCGCGACCTGCGCGCCATGGGCGAGACCAATGTGCTGGCCGGACACGGACGCCCGCTGACGCGCGGCATCTTCGCGCGGGCGGCCCAGCTTTACTCAGAGCGGTTCGGAGAGGCCGACGGGCGCATCCCCGCGACGTTCGAGATCGTGCACCTGGCCGGCTGGGCCCCGCATGAAAGCCAGCAGAAGCCCCTGCCCCGGGGCTCGGCCAAGATGCGGCTGGCGGATGCGTTGGGCGTCAAGGAACAGACGGGCGAGGAGTGAGCCCCGGCCTCAAGCCGCCCGATGGGCGACCGGGCTAAAGGTGTCAGCCGCCCATGGCGGCGCGCAGGGTGTCCATGGCGGCGTTGAAGATGCCGCTCGACGTCCCGCCGAAGGCCGTCAGGGCCGACAGGATGACGAGGAAGATCAGGGCGATGATCAGCCCGTACTCAATGGCGGTCGCGCCGTCCTCATTGTCGCGGAAGCGGGTCAGGAAACGGATCACAGCGCCTCCCTTTCCGGACGGCTAGAGCAGATCGCGCAACCAGGCGATCAGGGGTTCGTCCGCCGGAGGCATGGGATAGTCCGCCAACTGCGCGGGCCGCACCCATTTCAGGGCCGAATGCTCACGCGCCTGAACCACCCCCGACCAACGTCGGCACAGGTACAATGGCATCAGAAGGTGAAATGACTCGTAACCGTGACTGGTAAACACGAACGGCGCGAGACAGGCCTCGTTCACGTCGATGCCGAGTTCTTCCTTCAGTTCGCGGATCAGGGCCGCCTCGGGCCGCTCGCCCGGCTCGACCTTGCCCCCGGGGAATTCCCACAACCCGGCCAGCTGTTTGCCCTCGGGCCGCCGGGCGATCAGCACCCGGCCGTCGGCGTCGATCAGGGCGACGGCGACGACGAGGACGGTTTTGACGGGTTCGGTCACGAGCGGTAGTCGCCGTTGATCTCGATGTAGCGCTTGGTCAGGTCGCAGGTCCACACGGTGGCGGAGGCCCGGCCCGACCCGACGTCGACGGTGATGTCGATCTCCGGGTTCTTCATGTAGGCGCTCATCTTCGCCTCGTCGTAGGTCGGCGACGGGGCGCCATCGATCGCCGCGACGTGCGGCCCGAATTTGATCGCCAGACGGTCGCGATCCACCGGCTCCTCGGTCTTGCCCACGGCCATCACGACCCGGCCCCAGTTGGCGTCCTCGCCGGCGAGGGCGGTCTTCACCAGCGGGCTGTCGGCGATGGACTTGGCCAGTTTGCGGGCCGAAGCGGGACTGGCCGCGCCGTCCACGGTGATCTTGACGAATTTGGTCGCTCCTTCGCCGTCGCGGACCAGCTGGTGCGCAAGGTCCAGCATGACCTCGTCCAGCGCGCGGCTGAAGTCCTTCAGGCGGCGATCACCGACCCGGCCGATGCGCGGCGCGCCCGAGGTTCCGGTGGCGAACAGCAGGGCGGTGTCATTGGTGGAGGTGTCGCCGTCGACGGTGACGCTGTTGAACGTGGTGCGGACGTGCAGGCCCAGCATGGCGCGCAGGACGTTCTGGTGGATATCGGCGTCCGTAACGATGAAGGCCAGCATGGTCGCCATGTCCGGCGCGATCATGCCCGACCCCTTGGCGATCCCGGCGATGCGGACCTTGTGGCCCTCGATCTCGCACTCGGCGTAGGATCCCTTCGGGAAGGTGTCGGTCGTCATGATGCCGAGGCCGGCCGCGGCCCAGTTGTCGGCCTGCAGCCCCGCCTCGATGTCCGGAAGGCGGGCGGCGATCTTGCGATCGTCGAGCACCACGCCGATCACCCCGGTCGACGCCAGCATCACGTCGCGCTGCCGGCAGCCGAACCGCTTGGCCACCTCGGAGGCCGTGCGACGCGCGGCGTCCGCCCCGGCCTTTCCGGTGAAGGCGTTGGCGCACCCCGCATTGATCACCAGAGCGCGAATGTCCGAGCCGCCGCCCTCCGCGTCCAGGTGGCGTTTGCACCAGTCTACGGGCGCGGATCCCACCTTGTGGCGGGTGAATACGCCGGCGCAGGTCGTGCCGCGGGCGAAGCTGAACACCACCAGATCATCGCGCTCATGCTTGTAGAAGCCGGCCCGCCCGGTGGAGATCTCCACCCCTCCGATCGGAGGGATGGTCGGGAAAGGGACAGCCAGAGGCGAAACCTGCAGCCCCGGCTTCCCCGGCGCCGCGACGGGCGCCGAAGCGGGCTTTCCGGAGGTGGTGGCGCGCTTCAGCACCGTGGCCACCGGCTCCAGCGCCTTCTCCAGGGCCTGTTCGATCTTCTGTCCGGTCGAGCCGCGGCCGGTCGGTGTGGGGGTCTTGGTCATCGGGCCTTGGCGGGAACGGGGGAAGCGGGAGGGTTGGCCGGCGCCTCGGGCGCGGAGGCCGGCTCGGGGGACTGGGCGCCACCCTGCAGAAGCACGTCCACGGAAGCCTTCTGCCGAAGATCCTCAAGCAACTGCCTGACGCCCTCGTAGGTCAGGTAACGGACGATCTGCGGGCGGGCCTGATCCATCGTCGGCGGCGTCTCGCGCCGGCGGTCCTCGACCCGCAGGACGGCCCAGCCGCCTTCGGTCTGGAACGGCCCCACGGTCGAGCCGGCAGGGCGGTCCCGCAAGGCGTTGCGATAGGCCTCGGGCATGACATCCGGGGTCAAATAGCCCAGATCGCCGCCCGAAAACCGGGTCGCGTCGTCGATCGAGCGCTCCATGGCGACCGCCTCGAAGGCGGCGCCCTGCCCGAGAACGCCGACCACCGCATCGGCCTCGGCCCGGGTGCGCGACAGGATCAGTCGGGTGCGCACCTCTTCCGAGTTCCGGGCGAGGTTCAGCTGGCTCTGGTAGATCGCCTCGACAGCCTTGTCGGAAATCTTGTCGTTCACGACCGTCTCGACCAGCATGTCCCCGAGAATGCGCTCCCGGGTCGCGGCCAGGCGGCGCTGGGCCAGCGGCGAATTGTCCAGTCCCCGGCGCTCGGCCTCGTGCGCCAGCAGCTTCTGGTCGATCACCTCGTCGAGAACCCGGCGGAACAGGGCCGAGGACACGTCCAGGGGTTCGCCCTCGCCGACCAGCCCCTGCGCCACCGCCTCGCGCTTGACGTCAGAGGCCCAGATGGTCTCGTCCTGCACCCGCGCCACGGCCCGGTCGCCGGGCTCCGGCGGGTGGTCCGAACCGCCGCCGCGACCACAGGCGGCGACGGTCAGGACCGCCGCCATCAACAGGGGAAACAGGACGCGGAAGGACCTCATGCGGGCGCTCCGTCTGCGGGCGGCGAAAGGCCCTCGCGTTGACAGGGATAGGGCCGGTGCTTAAGTCCCGGCTGCGCCCAAGTCGAGGGGTTTTCGATCGTTCGCGCGGCCCTCGCGCGCGCCTTTCACAGGCGCACCGGGCCGTCGGCGCCGAAGCCGCTCCGCGGCGCCCGTCCGCCGCCCTACCGGGACCCCGTACCAGAGCGCTTCGCTCGACCGCCTTCGGATACTCCATGCTCGGCTTCGCCAAGAAGATTTTCGGCTCGTCCAATGACCGCAAGGTCAAGGATTTCATGGGCCGCGTTCAGAAGATCAACGCCCTCGAGGCGAAGTACGCCGCCCTGTCCGACGACGAACTTCGGATGATGACCGACGCCTTCCGCGACCGTCTGGCCGCCGGAGAGAGCGTCGACAAGATCATGAACGACGCCTTCGCCGTGGCGCGCGAGGCGTCCAAGCGGGTGTTGGGCCAGCGCCAGTATGACGTGCAGCTGACTGGCGGCATGATCCTGAACGACGGCGGCATCGCCGAGATGCGGACCGGCGAGGGCAAGACCCTGGTCGCCATCGCACCGGCCTATCTGAACGCCCTGACCGGCAAGGGCGTGCACGTCATCACCGTCAACGACTACCTGGCCCGCCGCGACGCCGAATGGATGGGCCGCGTCTACCGCTTCCTCGGCCTTGAGGTCGGCGTGATCGTCAACGGCCTTTCGCAGGGCCAGCGTCAGGCCGCCTATGCCGCCGACATCACCTACGGCACCAACAACGAGTTCGGCTTCGACTACCTGCGCGACAACCTGGTCTACGATCGTCGCGAGATGGTGCAGCGTCCGCACCATTTCGCCATCGTCGACGAGGTGGACTCCATCCTCATCGACGAGGCCCGGACCCCGCTGATCATCTCCGGCCCGACCGAAGATCGCTCGGACCTCTATGTGACGGTCGATGCGATCATCAAGGAGCTGATCCAGGACAAGGCCACCTACGACCTCGACGAAAAGCAGAAGCAGGCGCTTCTGACCGAGGAAGGCTCGGAGCTGATCGAGCAGATCATGCAGGAGCGCGGCCTGTTCGCCGAGGACACGACGGACCTCTACGACGCCCCCAACATCACCCTGGTGCACCACATCAACCAGGCCCTGCGCGCCAACACCCTGTACCAGAAGGACAAGGACTACATCATCAAGGCCGGCGAGGTCATGCTGATCGATGAGTTCACCGGCCGGATGATGCAGGGCCGCCGCCTGTCGGAAGGCCTGCACCAGGCGATCGAGGCCAAGGAAGGCGTCAAGATCCAGCCCGAGAACCAGACCCTGGCCTCGGTGACGATCCAGAACTACTTCCGCCTCTACGAGAAGCTGTCGGGCATGACCGGCACCGCCGCGACCGAGGCGCAGGAATTCATGGACATCTACAAGATGGATGTCCTCGAAGTTCCGACCCACCGTCCGATCCAGCGCATCGACTACGACGACGAAATCTACCGCACCGAGCGGGAAAAGAACCTCGCCATCGCCGCCCAGATCGCCGAGCGCCATCTGGCCGGCCAGCCGGTCCTGGTCGGCACCGTCTCGATCGAGAAGTCGGAAGTCCTGTCCGAACTGCTCAAGAACTACGTCTACAAGGTCGAGGTCAGCCGGACCCTGAAAGCCGAGTTCGAGGGCAAGGCCAAGGACGCCGAGAAGCTCGGCGATGCGGCTTATGACATCCAGTACGAGACCAAGCTGCGCGGCATTCCGCACGCCGTGCTGAACGCGCGCCAGCACGAGCAGGAAGCCTATATCGTCGCCGACGCCGGCCTGCCGGGCGCGGTGACCATCGCCACCAACATGGCCGGCCGCGGCACCGACATCCAGCTCGGGGGCAACCTCGAAATGCGGATGCAGAAGTGGCGCCAGGACCAGCGCAACCTCGCCGTTGAGGTCACGCCCGCCATGGAGGAGGCCAAGGAGGCCGAGTTCAAGGCCGAGATCAGCGCCCAGAAGGAAATCTCGATGGCCGCCGGCGGCCTGTTCGTCCTCGGGACGGAAAGGCACGAAAGCCGCCGGATCGACAACCAGCTGCGCGGCCGGACCGGCCGTCAGGGCGACAAGGGCACGTCGAAATTCTTCCTGTCCTGCGAGGACGACCTGCTGCGCATCTTCGCCGGCGACCGCCTCGACGCCATCATGAAATCCTTCGGCGTCGCCGAGGGCGAGGCCATCAGCCACCCCTGGCTGAACAAGGCGGTCGAACAGGCCCAGAAGCGCGTCGAGACCCGCAACTACGACATCCGCAAGAACCTGCTGAAGTACGACGACGTCGTGAACGACCAGCGCAAGGCGGTATTCGAACAGCGTCAGGAGTTTATGGACTCCACCGATCTGTCGGAACTGGTCGACGAATTCCGCGCCGACGTGATCAACGACCTGGTCGAGCGTCACATGCCGCCCAAGGCCTATGCCGAGCAGTGGGACATCGAAGGTCTGGACGAAAAGGTCCGGTCGACCCTCGGCCTTGAACTGCCGCTGGCCGAGTGGGCCGCCGAGGAAGGCGTCTCGAACGAGGAGATCGAGGAGCGCATCGCCCAGGCGGCCGACGCCCGCGCCGCCGAGCGCACCGAACTGGTCGGCGTGGAGCAGATCCGCAGCATGGAACGTCAGTTCCTGCTGCAGATGATCGACATGCAGTGGCGCGAGCACCTGGTGCAGCTGGACCACCTGCGCGGCGTCATCGGCCTGCGCGGCTATGGCCAGCGCGATCCGCTCAATGAGTACAAGACCGAAGCCTTCAACCTGTTCGAGACGCTGCTGCACAACCTGCGTCACGACGTGACCCGTTGGCTGATGACGATCGAATTCCGCTTCGAGCCGCCGCCCGCGATGGAGATGCCCGAGTTCCAGGAAATCCACCTGAACCCCGGCACTGGCGAGAACGAGATGCGGAACCCGCTGGCCCAATTGCCGGAAGGCGCTCTGGAAGGCGACGCGCGGTCGCGCCTGCCGGTCGACGTCCTGCCCGTGGGCTGGGAACGCACCCCGCGCAACGCCGACTGCCCCTGCGGCTCGGGACGCAAGTTCAAGCACTGCCACGGCAGCCTGGTCTAGGTCGCGCTATCGCTCGCGACGCGGTCGCTCGCTGCTTGAACGCGATCATCCGGAGGCGGGTCGGCGACGACCCGCCTCTTTTCTTTTGGCCTTGGGGCGAACCGGATAAGGTCCGCGCATGAGCTACAAGTCCCTGTTCTCGCGCGCCCTCGGCCTGGATCCGGAGCGGCTGCATTTCGCCGCCCACAGCCATCATCTCTGGCCCGACGCCAGTTTTGACGGCCAGGTGCGGGCCTGGGTCGAGGCCAACCGCTTCGCCGACCGGAAATGGGATCTGATCTTCGGCGAGGTCATCCCGGAGGCCCAGGGCCACATCGCCCGGGAGTTGAACCTTCCCTCGCCCGACAGCATCGTCTTCGCGACCAACACCCACGAGTTCCTGCTGCGCATCGTGTCGGGCATTTCGGCGCGGCCGGTCCGGATCCTGTCCACCGACGGCGAGTTCCACTCGTTCCGACGCCAGGGCGAGCGCTGGGAGGAAGCGGGCGAGGCCGTCATCACCCGCATTCCCCTGCACCCGTTCGACACCTTCGAGACCCGTTTCCTGGAGGCAGCGAAGGCCGGAACCTACGATCTGATCCTGGTCAGCCAGGTCTTCTTCCGCACCGGACAGCTGTTCGGGGGGATCGACGCACTGGCGGCGCTGGCCCGGCCGGAAGGCCCCTGGGTCGTCGTCGACGGCTACCACGGTTTCATGGCGACCCCGACCGACCTGTCAGCGGTGGCGGATCGCATCTTCTATGTCGCCGGCGGCTACAAATACGCCATGTCCGGGGAAGGCGCGGGCTTCCTGCATGCTCCGGCGGGCTTCTGCCCGCGGCCTGTCATCACCGGCTGGTTCGCCGAATTCGGCGATCTGGAGGGCCCGCCCGGCGGAGTTCAGTACCGCACGGATGCGGGACGGTTCTGGGGCGCGACCCTGGAGGCAACCCCCTTCTACCGCTTCAACGCCGTACGACGCATGCTGGACGAGGCCGGCCTGACCACCGCCGACATCGCCCGCCACGCCCGTGAGATGATGCAGACCTTCCAGAGCGCCGCCCTGGGCGGAGAGGCCGGACGGTTGGACGGCGCCGAGTTGCTCAACCCCGTCGGCGCCGGGGCGGCCCGGGCGCGCTTCCTCGCCTTCCGTCATCCCGACGCCCAGATCTGGCGCAAGCGACTGCTGGACGCCGGCGTCGTGACAGATGTGCGCGATGATGTGATCCGCTTCGGCTTCGGCCTCTATCAGGACGCGGCGGACGTCCGGCGTCTGATCACGACCTGCGCCCGGATCCTGTAGCCTAGAAGAACGTCGCGTCGTCCTCGCGCCGCGCTTCCGGAGCCTTGCGCGGCGCGGGAGTCTGGGTCGTCGCCGGCGCGGCGGGCGACGGCGTCGTCTGACCCGGCTGGCCGGGTTCAACCGGCGCCGGGGTCTGGCCAGGAACAGGGGTCACCTGGGGGAGGCCCGGATAGGGCAGGCTCTGGGCCGGCGGACCACCGTCAGGATAGTCGAGCGGCGCCTGACCGTTGGCGTCCACCGCAGGCACGTCGGGCGCAACCCTGTCCGGCGCGCCGAGATCGTCACGGATGAAGGCCCAGGACCGGGCGTCGGAACAGGCGCAGGCCTTCATGAAGCCTTCGCGGTCGCGCCAGATGATCAACGGATAACGGGTCTGCAGCCCGGCCTCGCCCAGATTGCGGCTGAGCTGGCTGACGAAATCACGTCCGGCGTCGACCACCGCGCCCCGCGCCAGGTTGCCGTCGGCGGCCGGAATGCCCGCGGCGGTCCAGTTGTTCACCGGGGTGGCCGTCCAGCGCTCGTACAGCACCCAGTCCCGGGTCAGCCACAGCTCGGCCACGGTCGCGCGTTCGGCGGCGGTGGACTGGGTCATGCCCTCGCGATCAGGACGGGCGAACACCAGCACCCGGACCTCCACGCCGGCGGCGCGCAGCTTGGGCCCCTCTTCCCGCTCGAAACGCTGCATGGCGGCGCTGTCGCGATAGCCGATCAGGTAGAGGGCCTGACCTCCACCCCCCGCCGAGATCCAGGAGCTTTCGTCCAGCAGACGCTGGATCTCGACCTGGTTGCGGGTGACCGTCACCGGCTGGAAGCGGGCGTAGAAATTCCAGTAGGCCCAATAGCCGCCGCCCGCGAGGGCGAGGCCGATCACGGCGGCGAGGGCGGACCAGATGAAAAAGCGACGCATGCGGGGGAGCGCTCCAGCTTCACTGTTCGGACAGGTTAACGCCTAACATCGAAAAGCGCTGCCGCGAACGGCTGAAAGGGGATTATCGGGGTCCGCGCGCCCGGCGCGGCCTTGAGTCACCCTGCGCAGACGCTGCACGGGCGAAAAGAAAAGCCGCCGGCCCTCTTTCGAGGACAGGCGGCTTCCTTGTACGGCCCACCGGCCTTCGACCGGGCAATATCGAAGGCCGGCGGCTCAGCCTTCCGTGTTTAGCGGAAGTTGATGCCGATGGTGGCGCGACGGTTGAGCGGCT
>NZ_JBLYQK010000038.1:0-19355 GCF_048799765.1 Brevundimonas sediminis | reverse complement strand
GCCGCACCGTCGGCGCCGGCGTCGTCGCCAAGATCGTCGAGTAATCGACGGTCTCAACGGACTGAAATGAGAAACCCCCGCCGGATCGCTCCGGCGGGGGTTTTTCTTTTGCGCAATGATCAGACGAACCGCACCGTCACCCCCGGCTTCACCGCCGCGGCCAACTGCCAGGCGTCCCAGTTGGTCAGGCGGACGCAGCCGTGCGAGGCGGTCTTGCCGATCGCCTCGGGATCCGGCGTGCCGTGGATGCCGTAGCTGGGTTTGTTCAGGTCGATCCAGACCACGCCGACCGGGTTGTTGGCCCCGGCCGGCACCACGACACGGCGACCGCCGGGGCCGTAGCTCAGCTTGGCGGGATCGTAGACATAGTCGGGATTGCGGGCGACGCCGTTGACCCGGGCCGTGCCGGCGGGGGTCGGATTGTCGCCGCTGCCGATGGTGGCCGGATAATAGGCCAGCAGTCGTCCGTCCTCGGCGAAGGCGCGGACCGAGCCTTCGGCCTTGTCGACGATGATGTGGTCGACGTCGGCGGGCAGGGGGGCGGCCCCGATGGCGGGGACGACGATAGTCTGGCCGGAGCGGCGGAAGTCCACCCCGGGGTTGAGGGTCTGCAACAGCTCTTCCGTGATGTGGAAATGCTCGGCGATCCGCTCGCGCGCGCTGGTGTAACGGACGCCGTTGGCCGCCTGTTCGGCCAGCTCGCCCGGCGGGGGACTGAAGGGTCCGGCGACATCGGCGGCGGTCAGGGTATGGGTGGTCATCGCCGGCCGGCCGTCCGCGGCGGTCAGCCGGTCCAGAAGCTCGGCGTCAACGGCGTCGCCGCTCATGCCGTTGGCCTGACGCCAGGCGGCCGCGGCCTGCCGCAGATTGGCCCCGGCCACGCCGTCGATGACGCCGGGCGAGAAGGTCGACCGGTCAAGCAGGATCTGGAGACGGATCAGGGCCGGATCGGGCTGCACCGGGCCGGCCGCGGGCGGGGCGTCCGTCGCGGGCGGGGCGACGGGCGCGGTCAGCCGGGCCTTGTTGATCCGGTCCGCGGTCAGGGACGGCGCCCGGGCGGCCTCGACGGGATCGCCGGGCTGGTCAGGCTGACCGCAGGCGGCGAGGGCGAGGACCGTGGTCGAGGCGAGGATCAGACGAAGAGGCAGGCGGGGGGACATGCGGGCTCCGGGCCGTTTGTGGTCCAGAGCCAACCCGTCGCGGCGAAGCTTGTTCCGGGCCTGTCGTCCGAAGGCGCGCGGGGCGTCCTAGCGCAGGCGCGGCGCCAGGCCCTCGGCGGTGACCTCGGCCCAGCAGGCGTAGCCGGCGTCGTTCAGGTGAAGGTCGTCAGGGCCGACCCCACCCCGATCCAGCCCTCCCCAGTCGGCCATGGCGTCGAAGCGGCGGAGCACGGCGTACTGGCCGCGGCGGCCCTCTTCCGAAATCCGGCGCGCCATGTCGGCCAGCGCGGGGTTGCGGCCGCGGAAGGACGCGTTGGTGGTGTTCTCCGGCAGGCGCTGCGGGTCGATCAGCAGCACGTCGACGTCGGCGGCCTGGAGCACGGCCTCGCCGCGATGGAAGTCGGCGAAGACGTCGTCGAACATCCGGTCGCGCAGGACATCATTGGTGCCCAGCTGCCAGATGACCAGGTCGACGCGTCCGGCGGCGAGCTCACGTTCCAGACGGTCGGCGGTCTCCTTGGCGGTTTCGCCGCCGATGCCGCGGTTGAGGACGGTGACGTCGACGCCGGGCATCCGTCGCTCGAGGCTCAGCTCGAGCATCGGGGCGTAGCCCAGCTCGCGCCGGCTGGCGCCGATCCCTTCGATGGAAGAGGAGCCGACCGCGAGAATGGTCAGGCTGCCGGCCCGGACGGCGGCGCGGGCGCGGGTCAGGCCGCCGTTGTCGGCGACGAAGCCGGTCGACAGGGGGCAGACCTCGATGGGCTGGCCGGTGACGACGGCCGGACGCGGCGTCGGAGGGGCCTGGACCTGGGCGCGGGCCGAGACCGGCAGGGCGGTCCCGGCGGTGAGGGCGACGGCGGCGAGCATGGAGGCGGCGAACTTCAAGGATTGGGCTTTCCGGTGGCGGGATCGGTGGCCGTGTCGCCCGGATTGGAGGAGCCTTCCGATCCCGCCGGCTCCGTGGCGGGGCGGGGCGGCTGGCCGTCCTTGCCGGGGCGCAGGTCTTCGGTCTCGGTCTCGCGGTTGTCGGGGCGGGTTGCGTCAGTCATGGCAGGTCTCCGGTGGATCGGACAAGCGCAACGTGCGGTGGGGCCGACCGCTCCCCGATCACAAATCATTAAGGATGAACGCTCACCGGGCCGAAACGGGGGGCATGCCATGACAGCCTTCGCGGAGACCTGCGGAGGCGAGGAACGACGGATGACCGGGTTCAAGGTCGACATCCTGAAAACAGACCGGATGGGCGAGGCCGAATGGGGCGCGTGGCGCGCCTTCCTGGCAGCCAATCCGGCCCTGAACAGCCCCTATTTCCGCCCCAGCTTCACCCGGGTGGCCGGCCAGATCAGCCCCGACGCGGCCGTGGCCGTGTTCAGCAGGGGCGGAGAGATCGTCGGCTTCTTCCCGCACCAGAAGCGCGGTTCGGCGATCCAGCCCCTGGGCGCGCCGATGAACGACTATCACGGCGTCATCGCCCGACCGGGCGAGGGGCCGTCGCTGAGCGAGGTCGCGACCCTGCTGGGCGTCGCCCGGCTCAATGTCACCGCCTGGGTGGGGGCGACGCCGCTGGGCGAGGACCGCCGGACCGTCCAGGTGCAACTGGGGCCGGACGGCTATGACGGCTGGTACGCCGAGCGGCGAAGCACCTTCGGCAAATTCTTCAAGGACAAGGAACGCGCCCGGCGCAGCATGGAGGCCGAGCTGGGAGCCTTGCGGGTCGAGCGCGGCCTGCATGATCCCAAACTGCTGGACTGGCTGCTGGACCTGAAGCGCGACCAGTACCGGCGGACCAACCGCCACGACATCTTCGCCTGCGGCTGGACGGCAGAGCTTCTGCACGCCCTGCTGCAGACCGAGGGCGAGAACGGCTTCGGCGCCTCGATGGCCGGGCTATGGGCGGGCGACCGGCTGACGGCGATCGAATTCTCGCTGCACGCGGGCGACCAGTATCATTTCTGGTTCCCGGGCTATGAGCCCTCGCTGGCGCGTTGCTCGCCGGGGATTCTGCTGAGCATGGACACCATGCGTCTGGCGGCGGAGCTGGGCTACCGCACCTTCGACTTCGGCTTCGAGGGCGAGCACTACAAGAAATACTTCTGCAACAGCCACCATCTCGTCCGCGAGGCCATGGTGTTGAAGCCCGGCCTGGGCTCGGCCATGAGCCAGGCGGCGGTCAAGGCGCTGGATCTGGCGGGCGAGGGACGCGGGGAGCGCCTGCGCGCCAGCGTCCGCCGTCGCTGGGCGGCCATCGAAGCCTGCGAGACCACGACCGGCGACCGCGTCCGCGGCGCCGTGCAGGCGGCCGGCGCCGCCCTGGCCAAGGCCCGCGCCTCGGCCAGCCAACGCGTCCCGGCCTGAGACCCCAGATGAGCGATATCCGCACCCGCTACGCCGGTCCGATCCGTCAGGCCGAAGTCCATCCGCACAGCCTGGTCGAGCAGGGCTTCGCCAGCGATGAGGCGCTGGCGGCGGTCCTTGACCGCTATCCGGCCGAGCTGTTCGACATCAACCTGTACGACTACGACGAGGCGGGGCAGGTCTCCCTGCGGACCGGCGCGCGCGGTCGGCTGGACGGCGCGGCGCTGCTGGCGGCGATCCAGCAGGGTCGTCTGTGGGTGAACCTGCGCGAGGTCGAGACCGGCTGGCCGGAGCTGTGGGCCGCGGCCATGGCCGAGTTCGCCGGGGTGCAGGCGCGCTATCCCGGCCTGAGGGCCGTGCGGAACGCGGGCCAGTTGATCCTGTCCTCGCCCAAGGCGCGGGTGCCCTATCATTTCGACCCGGCCGGGGTGGTGCTGTTCCACCTGCGCGGCCGCAAGCGGGTCTATGTGTATCCCGGCGACGAGGGGCATCTGCCCGAGCGCAACATGGAGCAGGTGGTCGCGCGCCAGACGACCGAGGAACTGCCCTACACCCTGGCCTTCGAGCCCGACGCCCAGGTGCTGGATCTGGAGCCGGGGCAGGCCCTGACCTGGCCGATCTATGCGCCGCACCGGGTGGAGAACCTGGACCGGTTCTGCGTCAGCCTGTCGATGGACTTCCAGACCTGGCCGTCGCGCTTCCGCAACGGCGCGCTCTACACCAACGCCGTCCTGCGGAGCCGGGGCGGGGCCCCGCGCATGACCGACCGGATGGCGACGCCGGAGCTGGCGGCCCGCTGGGCGGCCTCGCTCGCCCTGAAGAGGGCCGGGGCGCTGAGAAGCCGGCTGGGGCATTTCGAACGGGATTTCGAGCCCGCGGTCGGAGCGGCCGACGGCGCCGGCGCGCTGAGACCCTGAACATCCGTACAGGTCGGCCCGCGCGGTCCCGGCGGGCGGGGGCTGCGGCGGGATTCTTACAACGGGGTCATGACCTCGTATTAAAGTGACTTCGGCCGTCGGCGGACGCACCCTTTCCTCACATCGGACAGGGAGGCCGTCTTGAAAATCGCCATCGCAACCGCCGTATCCGCCGCCGCGCTCGCCGTTCTGGCCGGGCCCGCCGCCGCCGGGGAGCCCGAGGTCGAAATCCGCAACGCCGTGGCGCGGGTGTCGGTCATCGTCGAGGATCGCGCCGACGTCGCGGTCGAGGTCCAGCGCGGACGGTCCGCGCTGCCGGCCATCCAGATTTCGCGTCACGGGGATGAGGTCCGCATCGACGGCGGCCTGGGCGGTCGTCGCTCGGGACGGCTGTTCAGCGGTCTGTCCAACCGCATTCGCGAATGCCATTCCGGCCGGGGCGACGGCCTGCCGGGCGAGGGGGCCTGGGTGCAGGTTCGCGACATCGGTCGCGTGGACCTGGCCGACGCGCCGCTGATCATCATCCGCACGCCCCGACGGGTGGATGTGAGCGCCGAGGGCGCCGTGTTCGGCGCGATCGGCCGCGGCGCCCGCAGCGTCGACCTGGCCAACGGCGGCTGCGGTCGCTGGGATGTGGCCAATGTCGACGGCGCGGTGTCGCTGAGCCTCGGCGGCTCCGGCGACATCCGGGCAGGTAACGCCCGCGAAATGGATATCGCCATCGGCGGCTCGGGTTCGGTCGCCGCGGGAGCCACAAACGCCCTGGACATCTCCATCGGCGGTTCCGGTTCGGTGCGGGCCGGGGCGACGCGCCGGCTCGAGGTCGCCATCGGCGGCTCCGGCGACGTCGCCGTCGCCCGGCTGGACGGGAATCTGGACGTCGCCATCGGCGGCTCGGGAGATGTCGACGTCCGCGGCGGCTCCGCGCCCAAGGTGGATGTCGCGGTCGCCGGTTCGGGTGATGTCCGCTTCCGCGGCACCGCGGGGGATGTGGACGTGACGGTGATGGGTAGCGGCGACGTGACCATCGACCGCGCGACCGGCTCGGTCAGCCGGCAGGTCGCCGGCGGCGGGGATGTGCATATCGGCCACTGACCGCTTCAGTGAACCGTGACGGAAAGAGCCCGGGGATGTGGAACCCCCCGGGCTCTTTTTGTTGACGCGATCCGCGGGAGACAAAAAAGGGCCCCGGCGGATCGCTCCGCCGGGGCCCTTCCTGTCAGCCTGTGGCTGTCGCCGGCTTAGAAGATGCCGGCGATGGTGCCGACGCTGGCGACGGTGCGGCCGAGATCGGCGCCCGAACGCGAACGGGTCTGCAGGTCGCCGCCGCCGAAGCTGAAGCGCAGGCCGACGGTCAGGGTGTTGATCGACAGGTCGACGTCTTCCAGCTCGCCGTAGCCGTAGTTGGCGGTGATGCTGATCGGCGAGTTCTTGATCTGATACTCACCGCCGACGTTGACCGACCAGGCGTCGATGTCCGAACCGCCGGCGTCGATGGTGCTCCAGCCCAGGCCGCCGTTCACCCGCAGGCCCGGGGTGACGAAGTAGGCGACGTCGCCGCCGACGCTCCAGGCGTCGATGTCGGTGTGGTTCGCGTTTTCGTAGGCGACCGAACCGGTCAGGGTCAGGTTGTTGATGTAGGCTTGGGTTTCGGCGCCGAAGGCCCACAGGGTGTCGTCGCCGACTTCCGAACCGCCGACGAAGCCGCCGACGCGGACGGTGTCGTTGATCATGGCGGTGCCGTGGATGGTGCCGTCGATGTTGCTGTTGTCAGCGCCGACCACGCCGTTGTTGGCGTAGGCGAAGCCGCCGTCCAGGGTCAGGGTGAACGGGCCGGCGACCGGAATGGCGGCGGTCACGTCGAGCTTGCCGTTCTCGGCGGTGTAGTCCGAACCGAAGGCGTCGTACTTGACGTTGTTGTAGCCGATGCCGACCGAACCGACGGCGTCCTGGGCGAAGGCCGGCGCGGCGGCGAAGGCGGCGACGGCGGCGGTGGCGAGGAAGAGAGCTTTCATTTTTATCGTTCCTTCGGCGGCTGCGGGGAGTCGCGCCGCCATGTCCGCCTGCTATCAGCCACCTTTTCAGCGCGGCTATTACAAAGTTGTCACAAAACAGCGGCTTGCGAGTGGTGTGGCGGAGGCGTCACGCATTGTGGCGCCCGTGCGGCGCCATTGGGCGGGGATAGCGGCGATGTCTGAAATGTCCGTCAGAAATCGCGGGATTCGGGCCCGGCGGGGTCCCGGGGGCGGGGGCGTTCCGGAGAGCACGCCGCCCGCCTGGCCAGGCCGTTGCTGCACGGAAAACGGGAGGCGGGGGGCGGGCCGACCGGCGTGGGCGACGCCGCCGATCGGACGGCGGCGGGAGCGTCGTGTATCGCCCTATATATAGAGAGGCGGTTGCGGGGCGTTTTCCGGCTCCGGCATCAGCCCGGGCGGCCGTCCATTCCATCGCGCTGTGACGCCCGGGCGGGGCGTCCCGGGGGCTCGGCGCAAATCCCCGCCCTGACACAGTTTCGCCGCTTGACGAACGGGGACTCAATCGGCATAAGCGCGCACTCTTGTTGGACCGGCTGTGCACCCCCGGGTGCAGACGCGGTTCGCAGGAACGACCTGAGTGCCTGTTCTTTGCAGCTTCTTGGGACTTTAACGGCCTTCGCGGGGTTCTGCGTGGGCCGATCGTTTTTGCGGACGTGCGTACCCTGAAGGCTTCGTATGAGGCCTAAAGGCTCCGGTCTTTGAAATGGTTCACAGGGACGCAGGTTCGCCTGCTTGGGAATAACAACCGATATGGATCAGAGCATCCGCATCAGGCTCAAGGCCTTCGATCACCGCGTCCTCGACTTTTCGACGCGCGAAATCGTCAATACGGCCAAGCGCACCGGCGCGACCGTCCGCGGTCCGATTCCGCTGCCGACCCTGATCGAAAAGTTCACCGTGAACCGCTCGCCGCACGTCGACAAGAAGTCGCGTGAGCAGTTTGAAATCCGCACGCACAAACGCGTGCTCGACATCGTCGACCCCACCCCGCAGACCGTGGACGCGCTCATGAAGCTCGACCTGTCTGCCGGTGTGGACGTCGAGATCAAGATCTAAAGAAGAAAGAGGCGGGATCCGATGCGCACGGGCGTGATCGCCAAGAAGCTGGGCATGACCCGCGTGTTCGCCGATGACGGCGCGCACGTTCCGGTCACTGTGCTGCAGCTCGACGGCTGCCAAGTCGTCGGCCAACGTACCCAGGAGCGTGACGGCTACGTCGCTCTCCAGCTGGGCGCTGGCACCAAGAAGGCCAAGAACACCAACAAGGCTCAACGCGAAGCTTTCGCGAAGCTGTCGGTGGAACCGAAGGCCTATGTGACCGAGTTCCGCGTTGACGCGGACGCCCTGGTCGAAGTCGGCGCCGAGTTCTCGGCTGACCACTTCGTCGCGGGCCAGAAGGTCGATGTCCAGGCCGAGACCATCGGTAAGGGCTTCGCCGGCGCCATGAAGCGCTGGAACTTCGGCGGCCTTCGCGCCACCCACGGTGTGTCGGTCTCGCACCGCTCGCACGGTTCGACGGGTAACCGTCAGGACCCGGGCCGTACGTTCCCCGGCAAGAAGATGGCCGGCCACCTCGGCCAGGAAGTCGTCACCACCCAGAACCTGACCGTCTTCCGCGTCGACGCGGAACGCGGCCTGATCATGATCAAGGGCGCTGTCCCCGGTCACGAAGGCACCTGGGTCAAGATCCGCGACGCCGTGAAGAAGGCCCGCCCGGCTGAAGCCCCGTTCCCCGGTGGCGTGAAGTCGTCGGCCGCCGCGGCTGCTCAACCCGCTGAGACCCCGGCTGAAGAAGCTCCGGCCGTCGAAGCGACCGAAGGCGGTGAAGCGTAATGAAACTCTCGGTCATCAAACTCGACGGCAAGGCTGCTGGCGACGTTGAGCTGTCGGACGCCGTCTTCGGCATCTCCGACATCCGCGGCGACCTGCTGGCCCGTTACGTCAACTGGCAGCTGGCCAAGCGCCGCGCCGGCACCCACAAGGTTCAAACCCGCAACGAGAACTCTCGTACGGGCAAGAAGATGTACAAGCAGAAGGGCACCGGCGGCGCCCGTCACGGTTCGCGCCGTGCGCCGCAGTTCGTCGGCGGTTCGCGCGCCTTCGGCCCGGTCGTCCGCTCGCACGCCTATGACCTGCCCAAGAAGGTCCGCGCCCTGGCCCTGCGCCACGCGCTGTCCTCGAAGGTCGTCGCCGGCAACCTGGTTGTCGTGGACAGCGTCTCGGTGAAGGAAGCCAAGACCGCCGCCCTGCGCGAAACCTTCGGCAAGCTGGGCTGGACCAAGACCCTGATCATCGCTGGTCCGGAAGTCGACACGAACTTCGGTCTGGCCGCTCGCAACATCCCGCACATCGACGTGCTGCCGAACGCCGGCCTGAACGTCTATGACATCCTGCGGGCCGACAAGCTGGTGCTGACGAAGGCTGCTGTTGAAGCCATCGAAGCCCGCTTCGCGAAGAAGGAGGCCGCGTAATGGCCGGCGCTCAACCGACCGCGCGTCACTACGACACCATCCTGGCTCCGGTGATCACCGAGAAGGCCACGATCCTGTCGGAACAGAACAAGGTCGTTTTCCGCGTTGCGGACAACGCCTCGAAGGACGAGATCGCCGCTGCGGTCGAAGCCCTGTTCAAGGTCAACGTGCTGAAGGTCAACACCCTCGTCCAGAAGGGCAAGACCAAGCGTTTCCGCGGCATTCAAGGCCGTCGGGTCGATATCAAAAAAGCGATCGTGACGCTGGCTGAAGGCCAGTCGATCGACGTCACCACGGGGCTCTGATCCAGATGGCTCTGAAGACCTACAATCCGACCTCGCCGGGCCGTCGCGCCCTGGTGCTGATCGACCGCTCGGAGCTCCACAAGGGCCGTCCCGAGAAGTCGCTGACCGAAGGCCTGACCAAGTCGGGCGGCCGTGGTCAGGGCGGTCGCATCGCTGTCCGCTTCCGCGGCGGCGGCGCCAAGACCCTGTACCGCAAGATCGACTTCAAGCGTCGCAAGTTCGCCTCGGCGACCGTCGAACGCCTGGAATACGATCCGAACCGGACCGCCTTCATCGCCCTCATCACCTATGAGGACGGCGAAAAGGCCTACATCATCGCGCCGCAACGCCTGAAGGCGGGCGACACGGTGGTCGCCGGCGAAAAGGTCGACGTGAAGCCGGGCAACGCGATGCCGCTGCGCTCGATCCCCGTCGGCACGATCATCCACAACGTCGAGATGAAGCCGGGCAAGGGCGCCCAGCTGGCCCGTTCGGCCGGCGCCTACGCCCAGCTGGTCGGCCGCGATCAGGGCTACGCCCAGATCCGCCTCGGCTCGGGTGAGCTGCGCATGGTTCTGGACGGCTGCATGGCCACGGTGGGCGCGGTGTCGAACCCCGACCACATGAACCAGAACCTCGGCAAGGCCGGTCGCAAGCGTCACATGGGCTTCCGCCCGCACGTCCGCGGCGTCGCCATGAACCCGATCGACCACCCGCACGGTGGTGGTGAAGGCCGGACCTCCGGTGGTCGTACCCCCGTCACGCCGTGGGGTAAGGACACCAAGGGCACCCGCACCCGCAAGAACAAGGCTACGGACAAGTACATCATCCGTACCCGCCACGTTAAGAAGGCTCGCTAACCGATGGCCCGCTCCTCCTGGAAAGGCCCGTTTGTCGACGGGTATCTGCTCAAGAAGGCCGACGCCGCTCAATCGTCGGGCCGCAAGGACGTGATCAAGACCTGGTCGCGTCGCTCCACCATCCTGCCGCAGTTCGTCGGTCTGACGTTCGGCGTCCACAACGGCCAGAAGCACGTGCCGGTGATCGTCTCGGAAGAGATGGTCGGCATGAAGTTCGGCGAGTTCGCCCCGACCCGGAACTTCCCGGGTCACGCGGCGGACAAGAAGGCCAAGAGGAAGTAATCCATGGCCCAGACCAAGAACCCCCGCCGGGTCGGCTCGACCGAAGCCCGCGCCAAGCTGGTGAACGTCCGGATCAGCCCGCAAAAGCTGAACCTGGTCGCCGCCTCGATCCGCGGCCTGCCGGTGCAGAAGGCGCTCAACGAGCTGGAATTCAGCCGTAAGCGCATCGCCACCGACGTCCGCAAGGTCCTGTATTCGGCGATCTCGAACGCCGAGAACAACCACAACCTCGACATCGACAACCTGGTCGTCGCCGAGGCCTTCGTGGGCAAGAACCTGGTGATGAAGCGTTTCGCGAGCCGTGCTCGTGGTCGCTCGTCGCGCATCCTGAAACCGTTCAGCGAGATCACCATCGTGGTCCGTGAAGCCGGCGAGGCCGCCTGATGGGTCAGAAAATCAATCCGATCGGTTTCCGCCTCGGCGTGAACCGCACGTGGGACAGCCGCTGGTTCGCCGACGGCGCCTCCTACGCCCGCCTGCTGCACCAGGACCTGAAGCTGCGCGAGTGGCTGAAGGAACGCCTGTCGGCCGCCGGCGTGTCGCGCATCATCATCGAGCGCCCGCACAAGAAGTGCCGTGTGACGATCTACGCCGCCCGTCCGGGTGTCGTGATCGGCAAGAAGGGCGCCGACATCGAGAAGCTCCGCAAGGACATCTCGGCCCGCACTGAAGGCGAAGTTCACCTGAACATCGTCGAAGTCCGCAAGCCGGAAACCGACGCCCAGCTGATCGCTGAAAACATCGCGCAACAGCTGGAACGCCGTATTGCCTTCCGTCGCGCCATGAAGCGCGCGATGCAGTCGGCCATGCGTCTGGGCGCCAAGGGTGTCCGGATCAACGTTTCGGGTCGCCTCGGCGGCGCTGAAATCGCCCGTATGGAATGGTACCGCGAAGGTCGCGTGCCGCTTCACACCCTGCGCGCCGACATCGACTATGGCTTCATCGAAGCCAAGACGACCTACGGCATCATCGGCGTGAAGGTCTGGGTCTTCAAGGGTGAGGTGCTCGAGCACGACCCGATGGCCCAGGACAAGCGTTGGGCCCAGGAAGCCTCGGGTCCGTCGTCGAACGAAGGCCGTGAACGTGGCCCCCGCGGTGACCGCGGCCCGCGTCGCGACCGCGGACGTGGTGAGAACTAAGTCATGCTGCAACCGAAAAAGACCAAATACCGCAAGGCCTTCAAGGGCCGGATCCACGGTTCGGCCAAGGGCGGCTTCTCGCTGAACTTCGGCTCGTACGGCCTGAAGACGGTCGAGCCGGAACGCATCACCGCGCGTCAGATCGAGGCGGCCCGCCGCGCGATCACCCGCCAGATGAAGCGTCAGGGCCGCGTCTGGATCCGCGTCTTCCCGGACCTGCCCGTCACGGGCAAGCCGGCTGAAGTCCGGATGGGCAAGGGCAAGGGCGCCGTGGACCACTGGGCCGCGCGCTGCCACCCGGGCCGTATCCTGTTCGAAATCGACGGCGTGCCGGACGACATCGCTCGCGAAGCGCTGCGCCTCGGCGCCGCCAAGCTGCCGGTCCGCACCAAGGTGGTCACCCGCCTCGACGCCGGCATCGCTCATACGGAGGCCGCTGCCTGATGACCAAGATCGCCGATCTCCGGTCGCAAACCGCCGACCAGCTGTCCGACGAGCTGCTGAAGCTCAAGAAGGAACAGTTCAACCTGCGCTTCCAGGCCGCCACCGGCCAGATGGAAAAGACCCACCGGGTCTCGGAAGTGCGCAAGGACATCGCCCGCATCTCCACGCTTCTGCGTGAGAAGCGCGTGAACGCGTAAGGAAACGAAGATGCCCAAGCGAATTCTCGAAGGCGTGGTCGTCTCCGACAAGGGTGACAAGACCGTCATCGTCAAGGTCGAGCGCACCCTGCTGCACCCGGTCCTGAAGAAGACCGTGCGTCTGTCCAAGAAGTACCACGCTCACGACGAAGCGAACGCCCTCAAGGTCGGTGACCTGGCCCGCATCGTCGAGTGCGCCCCGAAGTCCAAGCTGAAGCGCTGGGAAGTCCTGTCGGACGCCTCGGCCGCCTCGGCCTCGTAAGAAGAAGGATCGGATCCCATGATCCAGATGCAAACTAACCTGGAGGTGGCCGATAACTCGGGCGCTCGCCGGGTCATGTGCATCAAGGTGCTCGGCGGCTCCAAGCGCCGTTACGCCTCGGTGGGCGACACCATTGTCGCCTCGGTGAAGGAAGCGATTCCGCGCGGCCGCGTGAAGAAGGGCGACGTCGTTCGCGCCATCGTCGTGCGCACCGCGAAGGACATCATGCGCAAGGACGGCTCTGTCATCCGTTTCGACAAGTCGGCCGCCGTCATCGTCAACAAGCAGAACGAGCCTGTCGGCACCCGTATCTTCGGGCCGGTTCCGCGCGAGCTGCGCGCCAAGAACCACATGAAGATCATCTCGCTGGCTCCGGAGGTCCTGTAACCATGGCCGCCAAGATCAAGAAGGGCGACAACGTCGTCATCCTGACCGGCAAGGACAAGGGCCGTACCGGCCAGGTCCTGAAGGTCCTTCCGACCGAGAACCGCGTCGTCGTGCAGGGCATCAACATGGTGCAGCGCCACACGCGTCCGACCCAGGGCGACCCCCAGGGCGGCATCAAGAACAAGGAAGCCTCGCTTCACCTGTCGAACGTCGCGATCGCCGACGCCAACGGCAAGGCGACCCGCGTCGGCTTCAAGGTTGAGGGGGACAAGAAGGTCCGCTTCGCCAAGACGACGGGAGACGTCATCTGATGGCTGACACCACCTACACTCCGCGCCTCAAGACCGAGTACACGGATCGCATCCGTGCGGCGATGAAGGCCAAGTTCGGCTACACGAACGAAATGCAGGTGCCCAAGCTGGACAAGATCGTCCTGAACATGGGTATCGGTGAAGCCGTCGCCGACTCCAAGAAGGCCACCGCGGCCCTCAAGGATCTGACCGCTATCGCCGGCCAGAAGGCCGTTCCGACCAAGGCCCGTAACTCGATCGCCGGCTTCAAGCTGCGTGAAGGCATGGTCGTTGGCGGCAAGGTCACGCTGCGCGGCGCCCAGATGTACGAGTTCCTGGATCGCTTCATCACGATCGCGCTGCCGCGCGTGAAGGACTTCCGGGGCCTGAAGGGCACCTCGTTTGACGGTCGCGGCAACTACGCCACCGGTCTGAAGGAACACATCGTGTTCCCGGAGATCAACTACGACCAGATCGACCAGATGTGGGGCATGGACATCATCGTCTGCACCACGGCCAAGACCGATGAGGAAGCCAAGGCTCTCCTCACCGAGTTCAAGTTCCCGTTCGTGAACTGAGCGGGAAGGGAAGAGCACAATGGCAAAGAAGTCCGCTGTAAACCGTAACGAGAAGGTCAAGGCCCTCGTCGCGAAGTACGCCGACAAGCGCGCCGCCCTGAAGGCGACCGCGAATGACGAGTCCCTGCCGCTGGAGGAGCGCTTCGAAGCGCGCCTGAAGCTGGCGGAACTGCCGCGCAACTCGGCGCCGAACCGCATCCGCAACCGCTGCGAGGTGACGGGTCGTCCGCGCGCCTACTATCGCAAGCTGAAGATGAGCCGGATCGCCCTGCGTGAGCTGGGCAACCTGGGTCAGATCCCCGGCCTGACGAAGTCGAGCTGGTAAGGGGAGCATAAAGTCATGATGATCAACGATCCCCTGAGCGACATGATCGCCCGCATCAAGAACGCTGCGACCCGCAAGCGTTCGAAGGTGCTGACCCCGGCCTCGCGCCTGCGCCAGCGCGTCCTCGACGTGCTGCAGGACGAAGGCTACATCCGCGGCTACAGCCTGGTTCAGAACCCGGGCGAGTTCCCGCAGTTCGAGATCGAGCTGAAGTACTTCGACGGCCAGCCGGTGATCGCCGAGATCGCCCGCGTGTCGAAGCCCGGCCGTCGCGTCTACTCGGCCATCAGCGACCTGAAGCCGATCAAGAACGGCCTCGGCATCTCGATCCTTTCGACGTCCAAGGGCGTCATGTCGGACGCTGCCGCCCGCGACGCGAACGTCGGCGGCGAAGTCCTCTGCAGGGTCTACTAAGATGTCCCGTATCGGCAAGAAAACCATCGCAGTGCCGAAGGGCGTGACTGTCACGCTCGACGGCCAGAACGTCACCGTGAAGGGTCCGAAGGGCGAACGCTCCTGGACCGTCGCGGAAGAGATCGAAGTCAAGCAGGAAGGCGATGAACTGTCGCTGACCCCGCGTTCGGACACCCAGCGCGCCCGCGCGATGTGGGGCCTGTCGCGGACCCTGGTCGACAACATGGTCACCGGCGTCACCACCGGCTTCGAAAAGTCGCTGGAGCTGGTCGGCGTGGGTTACCGCGCCGCCATGAAGGGCAACCAGCTGTCGCTGCAGCTCGGCTTCTCGCATGACGTCGACATCGATCCGCCGGCCGGCGTGACCTTCGCTGTTCCGAAGCAGACCGAGATCAAGATCTCGGGCCCGGACAAGCAGGCCGTCGGTCAGGTCGCCGCGGTCATCCGCAAGCTGCGTCCGCCGGAGCCCTACAAGGGCAAGGGTGTCCGCTACGCCGGCGAGACCGTACGTCGCAAGGAAGGCAAGAAGAAGTAAGTCATGGCTCTTTCTCTTCAACAGCAAGCCAAGCGCCGCGCCGAACGCAACCGTCGCCGCCTCAAGGCTGTCGCCAACGGTCGTCTGCGCCTGTCGGTCTACCGTTCGGACAAGAACATCTCGGCCCAGATCATCGACGACGCCCAGGGCGTCACGGTGGCCGCCGCCTCGTCGCTGGAAGGCGGCAAGGGCAAGCGGGGCTCGGACGTCGCCGCCGCCGCTGCGATCGGCAAGCTGATCGCGGAACGCGCTATCGAGAAGGGCGTCAAGGACGTCGTCTTCGACCGCGGCGGTTACATCTATCACGGCCGGGTCAAGGCGCTGGCGGAAGCCGCGCGTGAAGCCGGTCTGAACTTCTAAGGGAACGGCACAGACATGGCTCGTGAACCCCAACGCGGCGGTCAAGGCGGCAACGACCGCAACCGTCGTGACAACCGTAACGCCCCCGCTGTCGACGGTCCGGAATCGGACATCATCGAGAAGCTGGTGCACATCAACCGCGTCGCCGCCACCGTGAAGGGCGGCCGTCGCTTCAGCTTCGCCGCCCTGATGGTCGTCGGTGACGGCAAGGGCCGCGTCGGCTTCGGTCACGGCAAGGCGCGTGAAGTGCCGGAAGCCATCCGCAAGGCGACCGAAGAAGCCAAGAAGACCATGATCAAGGTTCCGCTGCGCGAGAACCGCACCCTGCACCACGACGGCAACGGCCGTTGGGGCGCCGGCAAGATCATGATGCGCGCTGCCCCTCCCGGGACCGGCGTGATCGCGGGTGGTCCGATGCGTGCGGTCCTCGAAACCCTCGGCGTCCAGGACGTCGTCGGCAAGTCGACCGGTTCGTCGAACCCCTACAACATGATCCGTGCGACGTTCGAGGCTCTCAAGGTCCAGTCGTCGCCGCGTCAGGTCGCTTCGAAGCGTGGCAAGAAGGTCGCTGACCTGATGGGCCGCCGCAACGACGGCGCCTCGGCGCCCGAAGCCATCGAGGGCTAAGACATGGCCAAGACTGAATCGAAAGCCACCGTCACCATCCGCCAGACGGCCTCGCCGATCCGCCGCAAGGCTGACCAGCGCGCCACCCTGATCGGCCTGGGCCTGAACCGCGTGGGTCGTCAATCGACCCTCGAGGACACCCCGTCCGTCCGCGGCATGATCGCCAAGGTCCACCACATGGTGGAAGTGGTCGAGAAGTAAGACTGCAGGTCTCCCTCCCTTTTGGGGGAGGGCGGATCGCCGCAAGGCGGTCCCGCAAGAGGCGGCTCCGCAAGAGCCGCCTTTACTGCTATCGGGGGAGCCGCTATAGCGCGCGACCTTGAGGTTTGGGGGAGGGCGGTTCGTCATCCCCTGCCGGCTGCGTCGCAGCCATCCTCCCTGACCGGGGAGGGACATTGAAAACGCCGAGTCCGGATCGCTCCGGGCGCTAGAACCCGAAAGGATGAGGCACATGAAACTGAACGAAATCCGCGACAACGAAGGCGCCCACAAGAAGCGCATGCGCGTCGGCCGTGGCCCGGGCTCGGGCAAGGGCAAGACCGCCGGTCGCGGCGTCAAGGGCCAGAAGTCCCGTTCGGGCGTCGCCATCGGCGGCTTCGAAGGCGGCCAGATGCCGCTGTACATGCGTATGCCGAAGCGCGGCTTCAACAACCCGAACGCGCTGAAGCTGGCTGAAGTGAACCTGTGGCGCCTGCAGGACGCCATCGACGCCAAGAAGCTGGACGTGAAGTCGGAAATCAACGGCGAGGCCCTGGTGGCCGCCGGCGTCATCCGTCGCGTCAAGGACGGCGTCCGTCTGCTGGGCACCGGCGAGATCAAGGGCAAGCTGAACCTGGTCGTCTGGTCGGCCTCGGCCGGCGCCAAGGCGGCCATCGAAGCCGCCGGCGGTTCGGTCGTCGAGCAGCGCATCGAAGCGGAAGCCAAGGCCGCGGCCCGCGTCGAGAAGCGCAACGCCGCCAAGGGCAAGGCTCCGGCCCCCAAGGCGCCGAAGGGCGACGCCAACAAGGTCTCGGCCCGCGCCAAGCGCACGGCCGCGAAGTAAAAAGACGGACGGGCGCCCTCGCCATGAGGGCGCCCTTCTCCTATCTGGACGCAGGCGCGGACTCGTCGTCCGATGCGCCGCGTTCTGATCAGTCGGGGTGACACCATGGCTTCGGCCGCCGAACAACTTGCTGCAAACATGAACATGGGCTCGTTCGCCAAGGCGACCGAGCTTCACAAGCGTCTGCTCTTCACGGTGCTGGCGCTGATCGTGTTCCGTCTCGGCTGCTACATTCCGATCCCCGGCGTGAACAACGAGCAGTTCCTGGCCTTCTTCCAGGACCCGGACGGCCAGCGCGGCATCCTCGACATGCTGAACATGTTCTCCGGCGGTGCCGTGCAGAACATGGCCGTCTTCGCGCTGAACGTGATGCCCTACATCTCGGCGTCGATCATCGTGCAGCTGCTGGGCGCGGTGTATCCGCCCTGGGAAAAGCTCCGCAAGGAAGGCGGCGAAAGCGGCCGCAAGCAGCTGAACCAGTACACCCGCTATCTGACGGTCGTGCTGGCGGTGGCCCAGGCCTTCGGCATCGCCACCTCGCTGAACAGCCAGCCGGGCCTGATCGATGAACCGGGCCTGTTCTTCATCATCACCACCACCACCTGCCTGACCGCCGGGACCATGTTCCTGATGTGGCTGGGCGAGCAGGTGACCGCGCGCGGCGTCGGCAACGGCATCTCGCTGATCATCTTCGCCGGTATCGTCGCGGTCCTGCCGGGCACCCTGGGCCGCATGTTCGGCCTGGCCCAGCAAGGTCAGATGTCGGCCTTCGCCCTGATCGCCATCGTCGCCCTGGCCGTGGCCGTGGTCGTCTTCATCGTCTTCATGGAGCGCGCCCAGCGCCGGCTGCTGATCCAGTATCCGAAGCGCCAGGAAGGCAACCGCATGGCGGGCGGCGAGCGCTCGTTCCTGCCGCTGAAGGTCAACACCGCCGGCGTGATCCCGCCGATCTTCGCGTCGTCGCTGCTGATGCTGCCGACCACCGTGGCCCAGTTCGTCGACCAGGCGAACCTGCCGGCCTGGCTGAGCTGGCTGCCGGCCTTCACGGCCCAGATGCAGCACGGCCAGCCGGTGTTCACCGTCCTGTACGCCGTCCTGATCATCTTCTTCTGCTTCTTCTACACCTCGATCACCTTCAATCCCGAGGACACGGCCGAGAACCTGCGCAAGTACGGCGGCTTCCTGCCGGGCATCCGCCCGGGCAAGCGGACGGCCGAGTATCTGGACTACGTCCTGACCCGCCTGACCGTGATCGGCGCCGCCTATATCACCGCCGTCTGCATCCTGCCGGAGATCATGGTCGCCAACCTGGGCCAGAGCTTCTACTTCGGCGGCACCTCCGTCCTGATCGTGGTCTCGGTGACCATGGACACCGTGGCGCAGATCCAGTCGCACCTGCTGGCGCACCAGTACGAAGGCCTGATCAAGAAGGCCAAGCTGCGCGGCCGCGGCGGCGCCAAGGGCAAGGGCGTGACCGCGCCCGCCCGTCGCTAAGACTGATCCCGAAGGGGGAAGCGATGAACCTGATCCTGTTCGGCCCGCCGGCCGCCGGAAAGGGCACCCAGGCCAAGCGTCTGGTCGAGACCCGCGGCATGGTCCAGCTGTCGACCGGCGACATGCTGCGCGCCGCGATCGCCTCGGGCTCGGAGCTGGGCCTGAAGGTCAAGGACGTGCTGGCGCGCGGCGACCTCGTCACCGACGAGATCGTCATCGCCCTGATCGAGGACCGTCTGTCGGAGGCCGAAGCCGCCGGCGGCGCCATCTTCGACGGCTTCCCGCGCACCGTGGCCCAGGCCGAGGCGCTGGACGCCATGCTGGCCAAGCGCGGCGCCCGCATCGACGCCGTGGTGCGTCTGAAGGTCGACGACGCCGCCCTGACCGAGCGCATCGCCAAGCGGTTCGCCGAACAGGGCCGTCCGGACGACAATCCCGAGACCTTCAAGGACCGCCTGGCCGTCTACAACAAGCAGACCGCCCCGCTGCTGCCCTACTACGAAGGGCAGGGCAAGCTGACCGAGATCGACGGCATGGGCTCGATCGAGGCGGTCACCGCCGGTCTGGACGCCGCCCTGAACGGCGCGGCCGCCTGAGCCTGACCTCCCGCCTGCCTTCGCGGGCGGGACCCTTCTGCCGACAGCCCGCGTTCATGTCCGGTGTGGCAGGAAGCGCGTGTGAGCACGGACCCCCGGACCCGGAACCGCCGGCGGCGTAACGCCGGCCTCGCCCTCGGCATCGTCGGGGCGCATCTGGCTGTGTTCGCGGTCATCAGCCGGGACGGCCCGGACGGCCCCGCGATCCTGCCCCAGCCGGTGCTGGAGGTGCTGCTGGTCGATCCCCCCGCGCCGCCGCCCCCGCCGCCGCCGCCGGAGCCCTCGCCCGAGGCGTGGGGC
>NZ_JBLYQK010000037.1:0-20159 GCF_048799765.1 Brevundimonas sediminis | reverse complement strand
GAGCGCCCCCGCCGCGCCGGCGGCCGAGGAGGCCGAGGCCGAGGCTGCGCCGGCGCCCAAGCGCCCCCGCGCGCCGCGCAAGCCCAAGGTTGAGGCTCCGGCCGAAGAAGGCTGATCTGCGCCCCGGCGTGTCGGAACGGCCCGGTGAGGCCGGTTCCTGGCCTCCTCCGGCGCGAGGGCGGTTGACGTCGGCGGCCTGAACCGGTCCAACGGTCCCGAGCCACGCCCTCAGCCTGCGTCCGGGAGCGCCCATGCCTCGCCTGTTCCGGCTGTCGACCCTCCTCGTCGGCGCCGTCCTGACCGTGTCCGCCTGCGCGACCCCGCCCGCGCCGCCGCCTCCGCCGCCGCCCGGCGGGCCGGGCGCGGCCCTGCGGGATTGGCGCACGATCATCACCAGCGCGGACCGTGACCGCTATTCGCGTCGGGACGCCGCCTGGTCCCTGGCCCTTCAGCAGGCGCGTCGTCTGCGCGGCTCGGGGGACCTGGCCGGTTTAGGCGAATTGATCGATCCGGACGCCCGGCGGCCGTCGGTGATCCCGCCCGCCGGGGACTACCGCTGCCGGACCGTGAAGCTCGGCTCCCAGGGCGGCGAGGACGGCCTGGGCTATGTCATCTACGGCTGGTTCGCCTGCCGGATCGAGCAGACGCCGAACGGGCTGAAATTCAGCAAGCTGACGGGGTCGCAGCGCCCCTCGGGCCTGCTCTTCCCCGAAGACGACCGGCACATGGTCCTGCTCGGCTCCATGGCGCTGGCCTCCGAGCCTCCCGCCAACTCCTACGGTCAGCGACCGGACCGCGATCTGGTCGCCGTGCTGGAACGCGTCGGCGAGCGGCGCTGGCGACTGGTGATCCCGTGGCCGCAAAACGAGTCCAACCTCGACCTGATCGAACTGGTGCCCGCCTGACCGTGGGTCCGGGTCACGTCGCGGTCGTCGGGGCCGGACCGTCCGGCCTGGCCTGCGCCCTGATGCTGGCCCGGCAGGGTCGGCGGGTCACCGTCTTCGAACGCTTTGCCGAAATTCATCCCGTCGGCGCGGGCTTCATGCTTCAACCGACCGGTCTGGCGGTCCTGGACCGGCTGGGTCTGACAGGCGCCGTGGCCGCCTTCGGCCAGCCCATTGATCACATCTTCGGACGCGAGGCCCGGCGCGGACGGGTGGTGCTGGATGTCCGCTACAGCGACCTGAAAAACCCGCGTCAGGCCCTTGGCGTCCATCGGGCGGCGCTGTTCCATGTCCTGCATGGCGCCTGCCTGGACGCGGGAGTGGCGTTCGAGACCGGGCGGGAGATGGTGGCGGCGGACCGGGGCGTGCTGACCGACGCGGCGGGCCGACAGACCCCGGCGTTCGATCTTGTGGTCGACGCCTCGGGCGCGCGCTCGCGGATCGTCGGCGCCGCGCCGCGTCCGCTCGCTTACGGGGCCCTGTGGGCCACGGTCCCCTGGCCGGGCGAGCCATTCGACGAGACCGCCCTGCAGCAGGTCTATCGCGGCGCGGCGAAGATGGTCGGCGTTCTGCCGGTGGGGTCTGCGCCCCATAGCCGGGAGCGACTGGCGACCTTCTTCTGGAGCCTGAAGGAGGCGGACCACTATGCCTGGCGGGTCGCCGGGCTGGAGACCTGGAAGGCGGAGGTCCGCGCCCTGTGGCCGGAGGTCGGGCCGGTGCTGGACGCCCTGACGGATCCGGACCAGCTGACCTTCGCGCGCTACGGCCACCACACGCTCGCGCAACCGTTCAGGGACCGGCTTGCGATCATTGGCGACGCCGCCCATTCGACCAGTCCCCAGCTGGGGCAGGGCGTGAACATGGGCCTGCTCGATGCCTTCGCCCTCGCGGAATGGCTGGCGCGGGAGCCCGGCGTGACGTGGGCGCTGGAAGGCTATGCGCGGCAAAGGCGCCGCCATCTGCGTCTCTACCAGGCGCTCAGCCTGGGCTTCACCCCCTTCTACCAGGCGGACGGCGCCCTGTTGCCCTGGGTGCGGGATCACGTTCTGGGCAAGGCGGCGCGACTGCCGGGCGCGCCCCGGCTTCTGGCCGCCACCGTGTCCGGGCTCCTGCTCGACCCGCGACCGCGCGACTGAACCGGATCGCGCAAGGGCCGTTGTGCAAGCTCAGCCTTCTGGAGCCTGCCTGATGCGGACCGTGATCGTCGTCGCCTCCCTCGCCGCCCTTCTCGCCGCCTGTGGCGACAACGCAGCCTCGCCGACCGAGCCCCCGGCGTCGGCTCCGGCGGTCGACCCGGCCCCCGCGGGCGAACCGGCGGAGGCTCCGGCGACGCCGTCGACGCCGACGGCCGGTGAACAGGGCGGCGGTTCGGACTGGCGCCAGATCGTCTCCACCGCCGACGCCGCCAATCTGGGACGCCTCGACCAGGCCTGGCGCCTCGCCCGCGCCGAGGCCGAGGACCGCGGCTTCGCCTCGCAGGTCGAGGCTCTGGGGCCGCTCGTGGATCCCAATGCGGGTCTGGCGGGCCGACTGCAGCCGGCCCCCGGGACTTACCGCTGCCGGACCATCAAGCTGGGGTCCAAGGGCGAGGGCGGACTGGCCTATCTGGCCTACCCCTACTTCGCCTGCACCGTCGAACTGACCCCGGGCGGGGACCTCATCCTGACCAAGACGACGGGCTCGCAGCGCACACGCGGTCTACTCTATCCGGATACGGACAATCGCCTCGTCTTCGTCGGCGCCCAGGCCTGGGGCATGGACGAGACCGGCTTCCCGACCTACGGCCAGCAGCCCGAGCGGGACCAGGTCGGCGTCTTCGAACGCATCGGCCCCGAACGCTGGCGTCTGGTCGTCCCGTGGCCGCGCGTGGAGTCGAAGCTGGAGATCCTTGAGCTGGTCAGGTGAAGGCTAGGCTCTCGTGAGCCTCAGGTCCTGATAGTCGTAGCTGAAGTCCGCGTCCGGGCTGACGGCCTTCATCGTCGCCGACACCGCTACGCCGTTCTCGACCTTGAAGGTGACCATCACGTCCTCCTCCCGCTTGTCGGGGAAGCGGGTGCGGAAGCTGTCGCCGTCATAGGGCTCCAGCGGGCCCTTCAGGGCGTTGGTGCGGGTGAAGTCGAGATGCAGCGTCGTGCGACGGTTGCGGCCTCGGCCGGTGGTCCTGGGCTCGATGCGGATTTCACCGTACCAGGGATCGATCCAGCTGCCGGCATAGGCTTCCAGCGGCAGGGACGGCGCCGCGCCCGCCGCCTGTTTCGCATCGATCTCGGCGGCGGCTTCCAGCGACCTGGCGTTGCCCTCCTGCGTCAGGCGGACCCCTTCGGCGATCCAGTCGTGCCCCGCCTTGCCCATGATGATGTCGGCGATGCCGCTGCGGAGCGCCCGCGTCAGCTGGCTTTCCTCGGCATTGGTGAAGAAGCTGAAGCCCGCGTTCCGGCCCGGCAGCAGGACGGTGCCGGACAGATAACCGGGCGCGCCGCCGCCATGGGTGATGAAGCGCTCGCCGCGATAGTCCATCACCTGCCAGCCCGTCGCATAGGTCGCCGCGATGGCCCGGCCCGGCGCGTCCGGGGTCGGCCCGCCCGAGCTGGAGACGATGATGTTCGGTCGCCACATGTCGTTGGAACGCGCTTCGGACCACAGCCGGGTCCCGTCCGGCAGGGCGCCCCGGTTCAGCTGGACGGCGATCCATTTGGCCCAGTCGACCGGGTTGGTGGCGAAGCCGCCCGCCGCCCCCGCCGCCGACCAGTCCCAGACCTCCCGGATCGACTGGCCGATGGTCTGCATCGGGCCCTGATAGCGCAGCGGCGGCCCGATCCGGGCGTTGGGCAGGGCCGACTTCGCCGGGTCCGCCGAGGTCATCAGCGGTTTGGTCTCGCTCATGCCCAGCGGGTTCAGGATGCGGGTCTGGACGAAGTCCTCCCACGGCATGCCGCTGGCCGCCGCCACCACCTCGCCGGCAGCCACGAACATCAGGTTGCAGTAGTGGTACGAGGTCCGGAAGCTGTCCTCGATCGGCACGTTCGGGATAGCCGCCATGATCTCGGCGCGGGTCCGGTTGCCGTTCGGCCAGAACAGCAGGTCCCCGGCGCCCAGGCCGAAGCCGATCCGGTGGCTGACCAGATCGCGCACCGTGACCAGATCGTTCAGCTCGGGCTTGGACAGGCGGAAGTCCGGAAGATAGGTCCGCACCGGCTCGTCCCACTTCACCTTGCCCTCGTCGATCAGGATCGACAGGGCGGCGCAGGTCACCGCCTTGGTGTTCGACGCGATGGCGAACAGGGTGTGCTCATCCACCGGCGTACCGCCGACCGAACGCACGCCGTAGCCGCGGGTCAGGATCGGTTGGCCGTCCTTGACGACCGCAATGGAAACCGCCGGCTGATCCGGGAAGGCCGCCATGGCCCGTTTCACAAAGGCGTCGACCTGCTCGGCGAGGGAGGCGCTGTCATTGGCGGCGGACTGCGCCCAGCCGGTCGCGGGCAGGGCCGTCGCTCCGGCGACGGACGAAACCAGCGCCGCGCGGCGTGTAAGGCGGATGGACATGGGGCGCTCCCGACTGAACCTGCCCGGACGCTAGCCCGCCCCGCGCGCGCCGTCATCCCTGTTCATCCGCAACGCGGAGGGATGCAGGCCGTATGTCCCAAATACGGCGAGTTCTCAAAAAACTGTAATGAAATGAAAAAGATGTAACTCAGGCGCGAACCGCCGCGCTGGTAAACAGGGGGCCTGAACGGGGGCGATCAGGGCTCCCGGATGCAGGACATCGGGGCCCATGACCAGAACCACCCTCATCTCGCTGCTCGCGCTCGCCCTTCCGGCCGGCGCGGCCGTCGCCCAGACGCCGCCGCAGACGCCGGCTCCGGCCCGGCCTGCCCCCGCACAGGCCGCTCCGCCGCAGGAGGCCCCTGCGGCGGAAGAGCCCGAGGATACGGCGCTGGAAGAGGTCGTGGTCCAGGGGCGAGCGACCGATGTGCGGACCTCGATTGATTCCGTCAGCTACAGCCTCACCAACGATCTCCAGGCCGCGACCGGCACCCTGGCCGAAGCCCTGCGCAATGTGCCTTCGGTGGAGGTTGATCCGGACGGCAACGTCAGCCTGCGCGGCGACGCCAATGTCACCGTCCTGGTCGACGGCCGTCCCTCTGCAGTCCTTTCCGGCCAGAACCGGGGCACAGCCGTGCTGCAGCTGCCGGCGGACCGCTACGCCCGCATCGAGGTCATGACCAACCCCTCGGCCGCCTACAGCCCTGAAGGGGCCGGCGGCGTCATCAACCTGATCACCAAACCGGTTCCGGCCGGCGCCGCCGCCACCCCGCAGGGCGTCCAGACCACCGGCTCCGTCCGCGCCAATGTCGGCGCAGACGGCCGCTGGAACGGCGGCTTCAGCGGGTCCTGGCAAAAGGACAGGCTGACCCTAACCGGCGATCTGAACGCGCGTCACGACGCCTTCGACATCCAGCTCGACACCCGGCGCGAGGCGCTCGACCCGCTCTCGGGCGCCGTCGTCTCGACGACCACGAGCACCTCGGACGGGTTCAGCGTCTCCAACGACGGCGCCTTCGGGCGGCTGGCCGCCGAGTACAACCTCGGCCCCCGGACCCAGCTCACCGCCGAACTGCGCGGCGCCCGCTTCGAGGGCGAGAACGGCGGCGACATTCTGTACGAGACCCGCGATGCCGGCGGCGTTGTGATCAACGCCTATGAGCGCGACACCCGCGGCGAGTTCGAGGGGGTCAACTACGGCGTCACCGGTCGCGTGCTTCATCGCTTCGACGACGCCGGCCATGAGTGGTCCAACGAACTGCGCATCGACGGGGGCTCCAACGAGAACTGGTCGCGCACCCTCACCGCCTTCACCACCCCGGCCGCCCCGGGGCAGTATCAGGACACGCTCGGCGAGACCGACTTCACCATCATCGGCCTGACCAGCGCCTATGTCCGTCCGATGGGCGAGGCCAAGCTGCGGGCGGGCTATGAGCTGGAAATCCGGCAGCCGGAGCAGGACAATCGGTACCGTGCCGGACCGTCGGAGGCCGCCGCGGTCGTCGACCCGGCCTTCACCAACCGGTTCGAAGCCGAGCAGATCGTGCACGCCCTCTATGCGACCTATGAGCGGCCGTTCACCGAGAAGCTGTCGGCCCAGTTCGGTCTGCGTCTCGAACAGGCCGATATCGAGCTCGACCAGATCACCACCGGAGCCCGGACGTCGCAGGACTATTTCCGCGCCTATCCGACCGTCCACGCCTCCTACCAGCTGACGGACACCCAGTCGCTGCGGGCCAGCTATTCGCGCCGGATCCAGCGACCCCAGCCCTTCCAGCTGAACCCCTTCGTCTCCTACCAGGACCCGCTGAACCTGCGTTCGGGCAATCCGGACCTGAAGCCGCAGGAAACCGACAGCTTCGAAGCCATGTGGCAGCTGCGCAGCGGACCGAGCTTCTATCAGGCCACGGCCTACTACCGGGACACGGACGGGGTCTTCAGCGACGTCGCCCGCGACATCGGCGGGGGCGTGCTGCTGACCCGGCCCGAGAATGTCGGCGCCCGACGCGACATCGGGATCGAGCTGGTGGCGAGCGGCGCCCTGCACCCGACCCTGCGCTACAACGCCAGCGTCAATGTCTTCCGTCAGGAAATCGACGCCGCGGGCATCCCGGGCGCCGTTGACCGGGCGGACAATCTGGTCGCCGGCCGGCTCAATCTGAACTGGACCCCGACCCCGAAGGACTTCGTTCAGGTCTCCGCCTTCTGGCAGGGCGAGCAGCTGCTGGCCCAGGGCTCCCGCGAATCCGGCGGCATGGTCAACCTCGGCTACCGTCACAAGCTGAGCGACACCCTGTCGCTGAACGTCACGGCGCGGGACATCTTCGACACCTTCGAGAACGTCACCACCTATGATACGCCCCTGTTCCGCGAGCGGTCGGAACAGCAGATCGGCTTGCGCGCCATCTTCATCGGCCTGACGTACAGCTTCGGCTCAGGTCCGCGCCGCCAGCCGGAACAGTTCGACTTCTCGGCGGGCCAGACCGGGGGCTGACGGGGCTAGCCGCGGGTCTCCCAGGCCATCCATGCGGCCACCAGGACCAGCCCGCCGGCCATCAGCGCCCTCAGCCCCGTCCCCTGCACCCGCGCGTGGAGCAGGGGCGCGGCGCGGGAGGCCCCCAGCACGATCGCCAGATGCACCGCGATCGCGACCGCCAGATGCAGGCCGCCCAGCGTCAGCGCCTGCTTCAGCGGCGAGCCGTGGTCGGGTCGCATGAAGGTCGGCAACAGGCCGACATAAAACACGGCCGCCTTGGGGTTCAGAAGATTGCCGGTCAACCCGCGGAGGAACAGGCTGCGCCACCGGCCTTCCGCGGCTTCGGCGGCGTCGACCTCCGCCGGCTCGGGCCGCCACGCCTCCCACGCCAGCCAGAGCAGGAACAGCACTCCGGCCCAGCGGATCAGCTGGAACAGCGGCGGCCAGACCATCAGCGCCTGGGTCAGGCCGAAGGCGGCGGCCAGCATCCAGGCCGCCAGGCCCAGGGTCACGCCTGCCACCGCCGCGATCCCGGCGCGCCGTCCCCTCTCCAGCGACACCAGCGCCAACCAGCCCATGTTCGGTCCGGGCGTCAGCTCGGTCAGGCTCACGGCCAGCAGGAAGGGCAGGATGACGCCGGGATCGACCGGCCAGGCGGCGTGGGGCATGCGGGAACCTCTGCCGTAAGCCTAGGCGAGCCGGGTCGTTCGCGTCGCCCGTTTTTTGGTGGTCGCGAACCTCTTGTGTGGCCGCCTCGACACACCCACGTTTGCGACATCTCAAGGCGTCGCTTCCAGAAAGGGCGCTGATGAGCACTCAATCCGCCTGACAGGGGATGTCCGCTTGAATCTCGACCAATACTCCGACCGCGCCAAACAGGCCGTTCAATCCGCCCAGTCTCTCGCCTTGGCCCGCCGCCACCAGCAGTTCGCGCCCGAGCACCTGCTCAAGGTCCTGCTGGAAGAGCGTGACGGCCTCGCGCGCAATCTGATCACCGCCGCCGGGGGCGACCCCAAACGCGCCGAAGCCGACGTCGAGACCGCGCTCAGCAAGCGCGCCCAGGTCTCCGGCGGCTCGGGCCAGCTCTATCTGGACGGGGACACCGCCCGCGTCTTCGCCGCCGCCGAGGCCGCCTCGAAGAAGGCCGGCGACGCCTTCGTCACCACTGAACGCCTGCTCTCGGCCCTCGCCCGCGAAGGCGGCGTGGCCAAGACCGTGCTCAGCGCCGCGGGCGTAAAGGCCGATGCGCTCGACGCGGCCATCACCGAGGTCCGCAAGGGCAAGACCGCCGACAGCGCCGCCGCCGAGGACGGCTATGACGCGCTGAAGCGCTACGCCCGCGACCTGACCCTCGCCGCCGCCGACGGAAAGATCGACCCGGTCATCGGCCGCGACGAGGAAATCCGCCGCACCATCCAGGTCCTCGCCCGACGCACCAAGAACAACCCCGTCCTCATCGGCGAGCCCGGCGTCGGCAAGACCGCCATCGTCGAGGGCCTGGCCCTGCGCATCGTCAACGGCGACGTGCCCGAAAGCCTGCGCGACAAGAAGGTCATGGCGCTCGACATGGGCGCCCTGATCGCCGGCGCGAAGTACCGGGGCGAGTTCGAGGAGCGGCTGAAGGCCGTGCTCAACGAGACCGCTGCGGCCGAGGGCGGCATCGTCCTGTTCATCGACGAGATGCACACCCTGGTCGGCGCCGGCAAGGGCGACGGCGCCATGGACGCCTCCAATCTGCTCAAGCCCGCCCTGGCGCGCGGCGAGCTGCACTGCGTCGGCGCGACGACGCTCGATGAGTACCGCAAGCACGTCGAGAAGGACGCGGCCCTGGCCCGTCGCTTCCAGCCGGTCTTCGTCTCCGAGCCGACCGTTGAGGACACGGTGTCGATCCTCCGTGGACTGAAGGAGAAGTATGAGGTCCACCACGGGGTCCGCATCAGCGACAGCGCCATCGTCGCCGCCGCCACCCTGTCGAACCGCTACATCACCGACCGCTTCCTGCCGGACAAGGCCATCGACCTGGTCGATGAGGCCGCGTCGCGCGTCCGCATGGCCGTCGACTCCAAGCCCGAGGCGCTGGACGAAATCGACCGCCGTCTGGTCCAGCTGAAGATCGAGCGCGAGGCCCTGAAGAAGGAGACCGACAGCGCCTCCCAGCATCGCCTCGAAAAGCTCGAGGACGAGATCGCCGATCTGGAGGGCCAGTCCGACGACCTGACCGCCCGCTGGAAGGCCGAGAAGGACAAGGTGGGGCAGGGGGCGCAGCTGCGCGAAACCCTCGACCGCCTGCGCGCCGAACTGGCCGCCGCCCAACGCGCCGGCGACCTGGGCCGCGCGTCCGAGATCGCCTACGGCCAGATCCCGCAGATCGAGAAGTCCCTCGCCGAGGCCGAGGCCAATGAGGCCGACAAGTCCGGCCCCCTGACCCCCGAGGTCGTCGACGCCGAACAGATCGCCGCCGTCGTCTCCCGCTGGACCGGCGTGCCGGTCGACAAGATGCTGGAGGGCGAGCGCGAGAAGCTGCTCAAGATGGAGGACGCCCTGCGTGGCCGCGTGGTCGGTCAGGACGACGCCCTGATCGCCGTCTCCGACGCCGTCCGCCGCGCCCGCGCCGGCCTGAACGACCCCAACCGCCCGCTGGGCAGCTTCCTCTTCCTGGGGCCCACGGGCGTCGGCAAGACCGAGCTGACCAAGGCCCTGGCCGACTTCCTGTTCGACGACGAGGCCGCCATCACCCGCCTCGATATGTCCGAGTACATGGAGAAGCACTCCGTCAGCCGCCTGATCGGCGCCCCTCCGGGCTACGTCGGCTATGACGAGGGCGGCGCCCTGACCGAGGCCGTGCGGCGTCGGCCCTATCAGGTCGTCCTGTTCGACGAGGTCGAAAAGGCCCACCCCGACGTCTTCAACGTGCTGCTGCAGGTGCTGGACGACGGCCGCCTGACCGACGGTCAGGGCCGCACCATCGACTTCCGCAACACCCTGATCATCATGACCTCCAACCTGGGCTCCGAGGCCCTGGCCAACCAGTCCGAGGGCGAGGATGTGGAAGCCGTGCGTCCCTTCGTCATGGAGTCCGTCCGCGCCCACTTCCGTCCGGAATTCCTGAACCGCATCGACGAAATCATCCTCTTCCGCCGCCTCGGCCGCGAACAGATGGGCGGCATCGTCCGCATCCAGCTGCAACGGTTCGAGAAGCTGCTGGCCGACCGGAGACTGACGCTGGCGCTGGACGACACCGCCGCCGCCTGGCTCGCCGACAAGGGCTACGACCCGGTCTACGGCGCGCGGCCGCTGAAGCGGGTGATCCAGAAGGAGCTGGTCGATCCCATCGCCCGCAAGCTGCTGGCGGGCGAGATCGAGGACGGGTCTGTGATCGCTGTGTCAGCGGGAGCGGAGGGGCTCGAGATCGGGAAGGCGCGGGTGCACTAGCGCCTGCGCCGTCGCCCTAACTCGGCAACCGATGATATAGCATGGTTAATGGCCAGCGCTGCACTTCCAGTTTTTTGGTAGCGTTCCGACGCGTCGCGACGCGAGTGCGTTCGCAAGAGGCGGGGCGGATGTGCAGGCGTTCTACCTATGCTTGTCGCGCTCTTTCAAAGGCGATAGCTTTGCAAGATTGGGGGGCACCTTGAACCGAAATATCCTGCTGTTGGCTGTGCTTGGGACGCTCGCCTTAAGCGACAGCGCCCTATGTCAAACACGTGAACCAGCTCAACCGTCGTTGAGTTCGTCTGTATCCACGTCGGAACTCGCAAGAGTGAAGCGGGAAGTTGACGATCTGAGAGCCCAAAGAGACATGGCGGAAGCTGCGGATCGTCTAGTGCTTGCGACATGGTGGCAAATTGCGATCGGTGCCGTCTCAATGGTTGGCCTGTTGTGGACTTTGGGCGTCACTAGGTCAGCTGCAAGAATGCAGCTCCGAGCCTATATTGTTGTTGAACTGCAAGGTTTAGAGCCAGTGTCCGCGGGCCAGTCACTGGCTGCGCGAGTGGGCCTAAAGAACGTTGGAGCGACGCCCGCTTATGAGTTGTCTGCCGCCATTCTGAACACCATTGTGTCCAGCGATGATTTGGATCGAGAGGTTCAAAATCTCTACAAATGGGGTCATCGACGAAGCGCTGACAATTGGGCCAACTCAGGGTCACGGCATTAGAACCATTTCCCATTCAAAGGTTACTGCTGGAGAAGTTTCCGATATCGTAAGTGAGGACAAGCTAGTGCTTGTTAGGGGAATTGTTAGGTATAAGGATGTTTTCTCTCGTAAAAGAACTACGAGATTCTGTCATGTTTACAGCGGAGATGATCCATCTAATCTGACCGGAAATTATCATCCGCTCGGAAACCATTCAACCTAACATACTGCAAGATGTGGGTACCCGGCCATTGCTCAGCACTGACCGGGATGGGAAGCGCATTAAATACTGTCTCCGCGCTTGGAAGCTCGCCCCCATCGAGCGCGACAACCCCGACTGAGCACTACGACCGGCTCTGACGCACCGGCATGCTAGCCTGCTTGGCTGCCGGTTTTTGACATCGCAATAGCGTCGCACCATTCCGGACGGGCCGGACGGCCTTTCGCTGAGTCCGCGCGGTCCATCGGCGCCGCGCCCCAGACCAATCCGCAGTACCGCCAGTGCGTCACCCAGAACATGCTGCCCTGCTATCCGCATGACGAGCACGGCGCCATCTATCGCCCCAGCCCCGAGACGCCCGAGGGCATCGCCTTCGCGGCCTGCGCCGCCGCCGTCCGCGCCGACTGCGCCGCGCTCTATCCGGGCTGATCCGCTCCCCCGCCCAACGAAAAAGGCCCCGGCGTTTCCGCCGGGGCCTCGTTCAGTCAGCGCTGACGCGCGGGAGGATTAGTCCCGACGACGACGGCCGCGGTCGCCGCCGCCGCCTTCGCGCTTCGGACGGCCGCCGGTGTCTTCGGCCAGCGGGGCTTCGCCACGCTCGGCGCGCTCGGCGTTGATCTTGTCCGTCAGGTCTTCACCCGTGGCTTGGTCCACGACCTTCATCGACAGCTTGGTCTTGCCGCGGTCGTCCAGGCCCAGGAATTTGACCTTGACCTCCTGGCCTTCCGAAACGACGTCGGCCGGGTTGGCGACGCGCTCCAGGGCCATCTGCGACACGTGGACCAGACCGTCCTTGGCGCCGAAGAAGTTCACGAAGGCGCCGAAGTCGACGACCTTCACGACCTTGCCGGTGTAGATGGTGCCGACTTCCGGCTCCGAAACGATCGACGAGATCCAGGCCTTGGCGGCGTCGATCTTGTCCTGTTCCGAGGCGGCGATCTTCACCGTGCCGTCGTCCTCGATGTTGATCTTGGCGCCGGTCTTTTCGACGATCTCGCGGATCACCTTGCCGCCGGTGCCGATCACTTCACGGATCTTGTCGACCGGGACCTTGATGGTCTCGATCTTCGGCGCGAACTCGCCCAGCTCGGTGCGGGCGCCGTCGATGGCCTTGTCCATCTCGTCGAGGATGTGCATGCGGCCGGCCGACGCCTGGGCGATGGCCTTCTTCATGATCTCCTCGGTGATGCCGGCGACCTTGATGTCCATCTGCAGCGAGGTGATGCCGTCACGGGTGCCGGCGACCTTGAAGTCCATGTCGCCCAGGTGATCTTCGTCACCCAGGATGTCCGACAGGATGGCGAACTCGCCCGACGGCTCCAGGATCAGGCCCATGGCGATGCCCGAGACGGGCTTCTTCAGGGGCACGCCGGCGTCCATCAGGGCCAGCGACGAACCGCAGACCGTGGCCATCGAGGACGAGCCGTTCGACTCGGTGATCTCGGAGACCAGGCGGATGGTGTAGGGGAACTCGTCCGACGACGGCAGCATCGGGCGGATCGCCCGCCAGGCCAGCTTGCCGTGACCGATTTCACGACGACCCGCGCCGCCCATACGACCGGTCTCACCGACCGAGTAGGGAGGGAAGTTGTAGTGAAGCAGGAACTTCTCTTTGTACGTCCCGGTCAGGGCGTCGATGTACTGCTCGTCTTCGCCGGTGCCGAGGGTGGCGACGACGATGGCCTGGGTTTCACCGCGGGTGAACAGGGCCGAGCCGTGGGTGCGCGGGAAGACGCCGACTTCCGAGACGATCGAGCGGACCTTGTCGAGGGCGCGGCCGTCGACGCGGTGACCGTTGTCGATGATGTCGCGACGCAGGACGTGGGCTTCGCATTCCTTGAAGGCCGCGCCGAACTTGGCGGGCTCGACGCCCTCCGGGTTCTCGTCCGTCTTCACCAGGGCTTCGGCGGCCTTCTTCTTGGCGGCGCCGACGGCGTTGTGGCGGTCATGCTTGGCGGTGTGGGTGTAGGCGGCCTTGATGTCCTCGCCGACCAGGCCTTGGATCGCCGTGACGACGTCCGAGTGGTCTTCGGCCTGGAAGTCGAAGGGCTCCTTGGCGGCGTGCTCGGCCAGTTCGATGATCGCATCGATGACCGGCTGCATGCCCTTGTGGGCGAACATCAGGGCTTCGAGGAAGGTGTCTTCCGACAGTTCCTTGGCTTCCGACTCGACCATCATCAGGGCGTCGGTGGTGCCGGCGACGACGAGGTCCAGCGCCGAGGATTCCATCTGGTCGATGGTCGGGTTCAGGACCAGCTCACCGTCGATGTAGCCGACGCGGGCGCCGCCGATCGGGCCCATGAACGGCACGCCCGAGATGGTCAGGGCGGCCGAGGTGGCGACCATGGCCAGCACGTCCGGATCGTTCTCGAGGTCGTGCTGCAGCACGGTCACGACGACCTGGGTCTCGTTCTTGAAGCCCTTGACGAACAGCGGGCGGATCGGACGGTCGATCAGGCGGGAGACCAGGGTCTCCTTCTCGGTCGGACGGCCTTCACGCTTGAAGTAGCCACCCGGGATCTTGCCGGCGGCGAAGGTCTTTTCCTGGTAGTTCACGGTCAGCGGGAAGAAGTCCATTCCCGGCTTCGGCGCGCGGCCGTAGACGACGGTGGCCAGAACCACGGTCTCGCCGTAGGTCGCCAGCACGGCGCCGTCGGCCTGACGGGCGATGCGGCCGGTTTCCAGCGTCAGCGGGCGGCCGGCCCAGTCGATCGTCTTGCGTTTGATATCGAACATATTTCGTCTTTCGTATCCCGGCGGGCGTATTCCCGGCGGGGCGGAGCGTCAGGGGTTCAGTCCTTCGGTCCCTGTGGACCCGGGGTTCCGTATTGAAGCCCGGGCGGGTGAATGTGAGGACCGGTTCGAGGCCCTCTGCGTCTGCGCCGGTACTGTGGGACGAATGAGTCCCGCCCGCGGCGCCCGGGCGAATAGCAGAAGGGCCCGCGCGGGGCGGGCCCTCCGAAGCCTTGCCTTAGCGGCGCAGGCCCAGCTTGGCGACGATGGCGACGTAGCGCGCATTGTCGGTCTTGTTCAGGTGATCCAGAAGACGACGGCGTTGCGAGACCAGCTTCAGCAGGCCGCGACGCGAGTGGTTGTCCTTCTTGTGGGTCTTGAAGTGCTCGGTGAGGTTGGCGATGCGTTCCGACAGGATCGCGACCTGGACCTCGGCCGAACCGGTATCGCCTTCAGCGCGGGCGTTATCGGCGATGACCTGAGCTTTACGCTCGGCAGTGATCGACATCGTGGTTCTCCTTGCTGGAGCCCCCGACAGCGAGGTCAGGGGAGATTGAAAACACGGTCGGGTTCAATCCGGCCGGCCCGCAACTGACCGAGAGCGACCAGGGTCTGTCCCAGAAAGACCGAAACCGTCCGGGCGTCGCCTTTCAGCTGACCCTTGAGCGTTTCGACCTGTCGGGGGAGCAGAACGATCGGTCGTCCCTGACGAAGCGAGAAGGCGTCCTGGTCCGTCACGGCCAGCTCCGGGATGTCGTCCAGGGCGGTCGCAACGGGAAGCAAGCCTTCCGAGGCGGCGCCCCTATGCACCATTTCCTCGAGAGAATCCAGCGTGACGGCGTTTTCCACGCTGAACGGACCCACCTGTTCGCGCCTCAGGGCCGACACATGACCCTCCGCGCCCAGCACGGCGGCCAGGTCACGCGCCAGCGAGCGGACGTAGACGCCCTTGCCGGTCCGCATCGTGATCTCGACGTGGTCCGCGTCCGGGGCGTCGGTCACCGCCGCCTCATGGATGGTCACCCGGCGAGCCTTCAGCTCCACCTCGACCCCCTCGCGAGCCAGATCATAGGCCCGCTGGCCGTCGACCTTGATGGCCGAGAAGGCGGGCGGCACCTGGTCGATCTCGCCGACGAAGGCGGGCAGGGCGCTGATCACCTGTTCCCGGGTCGGCCGCACGTCCGAGCGTGCGATGATCTCGCCCTCACGGTCGACGCTGTCGGTCGACACGCCCCAGTGGATGGTGAAGCGATAGACCTTCTGCGCCTCCATCATGAAGGGCACGGTCTTGGTCGCCTCGCCCAGAGCGATGGGCAGGATGCCGGACGCCAGCGGGTCCAGCGTCCCCGCATGCCCGGCCTTCTGGGCGTCGAACAGGCGACGGATACGGGTCACGGCCTCGGTCGACCCCATCTCGTACGGCTTGTCCAGACAGACCCAGCCGTTGACGATCTCGCCCTTCTTGCGGCGGCCCATTACGCTTGGCCTACCGCGCTTCGCGCTACTTGAGGCCGGGCCGTCACTGGTCGTCGTCCTCGTCCGCCCGGTCCAGATCGGCGCGGACGCGAGGGTCGTTGAACAGCCGATCCATGTGGCTGGCCGCGTCGAAGCTGTCGTCGTGGCGGAAGCGCAGGTCGGGCGTGAATTTCATGTCGATATGCTTGCCCAGCACGCCGCGCAGGAATTTGGCGTGGGCGTTCAGCGCCTTGATGATCTCGTCCACATGCCCGGCGTTCGGCGCGTCGGTGACGCCCGCGCCCAGCGGCTCGACGAAGCAGGTGGCGTGCTTCAGGTCCGGCGACAGGCGCACCTCGGTGATGGTCACCGACACGCCCTGCATGGCCTCATCGTGAATCTCTTCCTCACGCAGCACCTCGACCAAGGCGTGGCGGATCAGTTCGCCGGCGCGCAACTGGCGCTGCGACGGGCCCTGCGGTACGGTGGCGTTGCGGGTATGTTGTTTGCGGCCCATGCGGCGGCCTCCTCTCCTGTCGCCCGCCGGGGCTCGGACCCGGCTCGAAAAGCGAAGGGGGCGCGGTCTAGTCCTTTGTCGTCCGGGTGTCCAGTTCGGCCCGCTCCAGCGTCGCCACCACCTCCGAGGACAGGATCGACCGGAAGGGCCGGATCGTCATGCCGCCGGCGTTCAGGACCCCTGCCGTCCAGTGGTTGCACAGATGGCCGATGTTGAAATGCTCGCGGCTGGCGAAGAAGCGGGCGTCATCGCCGGGGCGGGCGGCGGCGATGCGGGGCGCGCCGCTCGACAGGTCCAGCGAGGCCTCGATGCGGCCGGCCATGGCCTCGAACGCCGCCTGCGACAGGCGGAAGTCACGGCGACCGTCTTCGGCGAACAGGTCGCGCGGGTCCCGCTGCGTCGGGTCCAGCATGAGCACCGATGGATTGCCGGGCCGGAAGAAGGCGCGCGCACCGTCAGGCAGGCGGTCTGCGACAGGGCTCTGGTCGACATAGAATTTGGCGTCGCCCCAGCCGATCAGGACCCAGCCGCCGGGCGGGAGGGCCTTCACCGCCTCGGCCAGCGGACCGCCGCGGGCCTCCAGCGCCGCGCGCGGCAGGGCCAGATCGGTGTGGAAGCCGTTGTCCAGCAGGCTGGCCTCGATCACCGGCGCGCCTGTCGGGAGGCGGCGCAGGGCGGGATCGCCGGGCATGACCCAGGTCCACAGCGCGCCCGCGGCCCCGAGCAGGCCGGCGAGGATGAAACGACCTGCGGCCATGAATCCTCCTCAGGGCGCGCGGAAGCGCCAGACGCCGCAGAGGGCGTCCGGCGGCGTTTCGGCGCCGACGATTGTCCGTTCCCGGAACAGCATCAGTTCGACGTGATCGCGGCGATGCAGGACCGCCACCACGCCCGGCGCCGCGCCTCCGCAGAGGAGCGTGGCCGGGACCACGGCTTCCCGACCGTGGGGAATGACGGCGCGCAGCTCGATCTGGGCGTCGGCGCGGGCGTTCAGACGGGCGGCGAAGGTCTCCCGACCGGTGTTGAAGGTCTCGGCGCCGGAGGCGATGCGCAGCGGACGGGTCCGGAAGGTCTCCCCCCGCTCCAGCCGGATCAGCGCGCCGGCGAAGGTCGCGCTTCCGACCGTCTGCCGGGTCGCCTCGTCCGCCGGGACGAAGGTTCCGGCCAGGACCACGGCATTGGCGGTCGCCGTGAGGGGCGCGTCGTCGCCGGAGGCGGCGGAGTGCAGTCCGTCCAGACCGTCTGTCGCCCCCCCGGCGGCCCATCCGACCACCCGCCGCGCCGCCGGCGCCACGCTGTCGCGCGCCCAGGTCCAGGCGTCCATCGCCTGCTTCTGTTCGATCGCCATCAGGAAAAGGACCAGACAGACGAAGCCGAGCACGCCGGCCAGCCCTTTCAGGCCCCGGTCGCTGCGTCGCTTCGATCTGGAGACGGCGGTGGCGGTCATGCGGCGACCCTAGCCGGGCCCGCGTCGCCCCGGAAAGGGCTATCGCCCCACAGGGGCGCCGGAATCGTCGGGACCGGAGGCGGGCGGCAGGGCCCATTCCCCCCGCCAGTTGTAGGACAGGGTCACGCAGTGCCGGAAAGTCCCGTCCGCCCAGCGGCCGATGGCCTGTGCGGTCAGGGGGTGGCCCAGGCGCACGCGTCCGAGGATCAGATAGGCCTGTTCCGAGCCGGGGCAGAGGGCGCGCGAGAGGCCGCGCCCGTCGCCCTCGGGCGAGACTGTGTACAGGATGGTCTCGGTCGAGCCGCGCGGCAGGGCGCGCCTCGCCGCATCCGGCCCGCCGATGCGGATGTCCGCGGAGCCGCGGTTCGAGGTCGAGATGATCCGCCGCACGGTGATGGCGCCGAACAGTCCGCGATCGCCCTCCAGGGTGATCCCCCGGGTCAGGGCCTGGGTGATCCGGTCGGCGGCGTCGAAGGCCATGTAGCGGGTGTCGGCCGCAGCGGGTCCGGCGACGGCGCAGAGGGTCAGGACGGTGATCAGGAGACGGCGCATGCGGAAGTGATCCTGGATCCGGATGGCAAAACGGCGGCGCTTTCGCACCGCCGTTTCCTTGTTTCGACCTAGTCGAGGGTTCGCTTGATCTCTTCGACCGTGAAGCACTCGATGTAGTCGCCGGCCTTGATGTCCTGGAAGCCCTGGAAGTGCATGCCGCACTCCTGGCCCGACGGGACTTCGTTGACCTCGTCCTTGAAGCGCTTGAGCGTCGTGAGGGTGCCCAGTTCCAGCACCACCACGTCGTCGCGGATGATGCGGACCTTGGCGCCCTTGCGCACCACGCCTTCGGTGACGCGGCAGCCCGCGATCTTGCCCGTCTTCGAGATGTCGAAGACCTGCAGGATCTGCGCATTGCCGAGGAAGGTTTCGCGCTGCAGCGGGGCCAGCATGCCCGACAGCACGCCCTTCATGTCGTCCAGAAGGTCGTAGATGATCGAGTAGTAGCGGATCTCGACGCCCTCGCGGTCGGCGAGGTCGCGGGCCTGTTTCGACGCACGGACGTTGAAGCCGAGGATCGGCGCGCCGGCCGACTTGGCCAGCTGCACGTCGCTCTCGGTGATCCCGCCGGCGCCTTGCATGACGACGCGCGCACGCACCTCGTCGTTGCCCATCTTCTCCAGCGATCCGGCGATGGCTTCGCCCGACCCCTGAACGTCCGACTTGATGACGACCGGCAGCTCGCTGATCTTCTTCGAACCCAGCTTGGCCATCATGTCGACCAGCGAGACCTGGTTGCCGCCGCCGATCGCCTTCTCGCGACGCACGCGCTCGCGGTAGTCGGTCAGCTCGCGGGCGCGGGCTTCACTTTCCACCACGGCGAGCACGTCGCCCGGCGAGGGGGCTTCGTCCAGGCCGAGGATTTCGACCGGAACCGACGGACCGGCTTCGGTCAGCTGCTCGTTGCGCTCGTTCAGCAGGGCGCGAACCTTGCCCCAAGCCGAACCGGCCACGACGATGTCGCCGCGCTTCAGCGTGCCGCGCTTGACCAGAACGGTCGCGACCGGGCCGCGGCCCTTGTCCAGCTTGGCCTCGATGACCACGCCCTCGGCCGAACGGTCGGGGTTGGCGCGCAGGTCCATGACCTCGGCCTGCACCAGGATGGCGTCGATCAGACCGTTCAGGTTCAGCCGTTCCTTGGCCGAGACCTCGATGATCTGGGTGTCGCCGCCCAGGCTTTCCGAGATGACCTCGTACTGCAGCAGTTCGTTGACGACCTTCTGCGAGTTGGCGTCCGGCTTGTCGATCTTGTTGACCGCCACGATCAGCGGGGCGCCCGCCGCCTTGGCGTGCTGGATGGCTTCCACCGTCTGCGGCATGACGCCGTCATCCGCCGCCACGACCAGCACCACGATGTCCGTGACGTTGGCGCCGCGCGCCCGCATCGCCGAGAAGGCGGCGTGGCCCGGGGTGTCCAGGAAGGTGACGCGCTGGCCGTCTTCCAGGCGAACCTGGTAGGCGCCGATGTGCTGGGTGATGCCGCCGGCTTCGCCGCCCGCCACGTCCGTGGTGCGCAGCGCGTCGAGCAGCGAGGTCTTGCCGTGGTCGACGTGACCCATGATGGCCACGACCGGGGCGCGAACCTCGGTGGCGCCCTCGTCGTCCGCCTCGGCCAGGAAGCCTTCCTCGATGTCCGACTCGGAGACGCGCTTGACGCTCATGCCGTATTCGTCGGCCACCAGCTCGGCGGTGTCGGAATCGATGACGTCGTTGATCTTCATCATCAGGCCCTGACGCATCAGGAATTTGATGATGTCGACGCCGCGCACGGCCATCCGGTTGGCCAGTTCACCGACGGTGATGGTGTCGGGGATGACGACTTCACGCGGACGGTTCGGCGTGTCGGTCGAGCCGCCCTTGCGCTTTTCCTTCTCGCGTTCGCGGGCGCGGCGAACCGAGGCCAGCGAGCGCATGCGCTCGGCGGCGTCCTCGTCCCCACCGGCCACGGCCTGGATGGTCAGGCGGCCTTCGCGGCGCTTGGGCTCGCCGCGCGTGCGGCTGACGGCCTTGCCCGGACCGGCGTCCGAGAAACGCTTGTCACGATCCTCCTCGGCGCGGCTGCCGGCCGGACGGCCGAAGCCGGCGCGGGCCGGACGGGCGACCTCGGGGGTCGCGGGCGGGGCGTTGGGGGCCG
>NZ_JBLYQK010000036.1:0-20861 GCF_048799765.1 Brevundimonas sediminis | reverse complement strand
GCCTTCCGTGTTTAGCGGAAGTTGATGCCGATGGTGGCGCGACGGTTGAGCGGCTCGCGCACGCCGTCGGCGGTCGGACGGGCCAGCTCGGTTTCACCCTTGCCGTCCAGCGAGATCACGCCGCCGTTGACGCCTTGGGCGACCAGGGCGTCAGCCACGGTGCGCGCACGGCGGTTCGACAGGCCGATGTTGTACGCCGCCGAACCCGAGGTGTCGGCGTGGCCGACGATCAGGACGCGCGTCGGACGACCCGACTTGGCGTAGTTGGCGGCCTGCGTCACCACCGACTGGGCTTCGGCCGTCAGGTCCGAGCGATCCCAGTCGAAGTACACCACGAACTCACGATCCTGCGGGACGGTCGGAACCGGACGCGGGGGCGGAGGCGGCACGGGCGGAGCCGGCGGCGGCGGGGGCGGGGGCGCGACGACCGGCGGGGGCGGCGGAGCCGCAACGGCGCCGAACGAGTAGCGCAGGCCCAGGCTGACCGAGTGATCCTCGAAATCGCCCGAGAAGCTGTCGACGCCGTCGGTCATCTCCAGGTCGGCGACGTTCAGGTAGCGATAGGTCAGGTCGATGCTGGCGCGTTCGTTCAGGCGCCAGGCCGCGCCGGCCAGCAGCTGCCAGCCGAAGGCCGTGTCGTCCTCGTCCTCGATCTCGACCTTCGCCGCGCCGACGCCGGCGCCGACGAACGGACGGAACGCGGCATCACGCGCGCCGAAGTCGTACAGCACGTTCGCCATCAGGGTGGTGGCGCCCGCATCGACGTCCGACACCGTGACACCGTCGAACTCCAGCTCATCGCTCTCGCGATAGCCTGCCTCGGCCTCGATCCGCCAGTTGGCGTTCAGGCGGTAGCCCAAACGGCCGAAAGCGGCCCAGTTGTCACCGGCCTTGACCTCGACCGGGGTGCAGACCGCGCCGGCGCAGGCTTCCCAGTCATTGCCTTGCGGCCAGTGGTAGCCGATGTCGCCGGCGACATAGACGCCGTCCGGATCGGCGAACGCCGGGGCGGCGGCGCCGAAAAGAGCCAGGAGCGCGGCTCCGGCCATCAATTGCTTTTTCATGATCTCTCCCGTTGTCGCGGGAGGAACACCCACGAGCCGGGAGTTAAGTGCGAAGCTGGCGTCGGGTTGCAGAACAACCCGACGCGTCTTCATCCCGGGCGGCGACTGTGGCCCCCGGGACACAGTTTACCCCATCGTCGGGATGACGAAGCTGCTGTCGGCGTGCTCCAGTTCGCTGTCGGGCCAGCGGGCGGTGATGGTCTTGACCTTGGTCCAGAACTTCACGCCTTCCATACCGTGCTGGTTGGTGTCGCCGAAGGCCGAGCGCTTCCAGCCGCCGAAGGTATGATAGGCGACCGGCACCGGGATCGGCACATTGATGCCGACCATGCCGACGTTGACCCGGGCGGCGAAGTCGCGGGCCGCGCGGCCGTTCTGGGTGAAGATGGCGACGCCGTTGCCGTACTGGTGCTTCGAGGGCAGCGACAGCGCCTCCTCGAAGCTGGCGGCGCGCATGATCTGCAACACCGGCCCGAAGATTTCCTCCCTGTAGGACTCCATCTCCGGCTTCACATGGTCGAACAGCGACGGGCCGACGAAATAGCCGTTCTCGTGGCCCTGCAGGGTGAAGCCACGGCCGTCGACGACCAGTTCGGCGCCGTCCTTGACGCCCTGGTCGATCCAGCCTTCGACACGCGCCTTGTGGGCGGCGGTGACGACCGGGCCGTAGTGGGCCGAGGCGTCGGTCGAAACGCCGACCCGCAGGGTGTCGATCTCGGCGACCATGCGCTCGCGCAGCTCATCGGCCGTCTTCTGGCCGACGGGCACCACGACCGGCAGGGCCATGCAACGCTCGCCCGCCGAGCCGAAGGCCGCGCCGGACAGGTCCTTGATGACCTGGTCCATGTCGGCGTCCGGCAGGACGATGCCGTGGTTCTTGGCGCCGCCCATGGCCTGGACGCGTTTCCCGTGGGCCGCGCCCAGCTGGTAGACATAGTGGGCGATGTCGGACGAGCCGACGAAGCTGACGGCATGCACCTGCGGATGGGTCAGGATGGCGTCGACGGCGGCCTTGTCGCCATGAACGACGTTCAGCACGCCGGCGGGTGCGCCCGCCTCCATCATCAGCTCGGCCAGACGGACCGGCACCGACGGATCACGTTCGGACGGCTTCAGCACGAAGGTGTTGCCGACCGCGATCGCCACGCCGAACATCCACATCGGGATCATGGCCGGGAAGTTGAACGGGGTGATGCCCGAGACCACGCCCAGCGGCTGGCGCATCGAATAGACGTCGATGCCGGGGCCCGCGCCCCAGGTGTATTCGCCCTTCAGCGCATGGGGGATGCCGCAGGCGAATTCGATCACTTCCAGGCCACGCTGGATGTCGCCCTTCGAGTCCGCGATGACCTTGCCGTGCTCGCTCGAGAGCATCTCGGCCAGCTCGTTCATGTTCGCCTCGACCAGGCGCTTGAACTCGAACATCACGCGGGCGCGGCGCTGGGGATTGGTCGAGGACCAGCCTTCGAAGGCGGCCTGGGCGGCCTGGACCGCGCGATCCACCTCGCCGGTGGTGGCCAGCTGGACGCGGGCCTGCACCTCGCCGGTGTTCGGATTGAACACGTCGCTGAACCGATCCGAAGCGCCCGTGAACGACGCGCCGCCGATGAAGTGATGGATGTCACGCATGATGTAGGCGTTTCCCTGAACCGAACTTTTGTTCTTGTGGGCGGCGGTTTAGCGGCTGGCGACGCGGGGCGCCAGCGCGACCGGTCAGACCGCCGCGTCGAACAGGGCGTCGCGGGCGACGTCAGCTTTCAGCATCGGGAAGAAATGGGTGCCCCCGTGGACCGTCTCGACCGAGACATGGGGCAGGCGCCGCGCGTCGGGGGCGACCGAGCAGGTCGACCCCGCGTCGGCCTTGAGGATGCGCACCGGTCGATCCACGCGCTTCAACGCCTTCCAGGGGTCATGCGACTGGGCCGCATAGTTCGAGGCCTCCCACTCAGGTCGGCAGGCCAGGGTGAAGCCTTCGGGCGTCTCGACCAGACCGTCGGCGAGGTAGTCGGCGATCATCATTTCCGGCCAGCCCCGGAACGCCCCCCGCCCGATGTAGCCCCCGAGCGCCTTCTCGCGGCTTTCGAAGACCGAGCGTCGTCTCAGGGCGCCTTTCACCAGGGGGATATGACTGGCCATCCGGTCGAAAAGGGGCAGTTGAAACAGGGCGACGGTCATCCGGCCCCAGATCACAGGATCCAGAAGGACCAGCCGCGACACCCGATCCGGACGCTCGGCGGCGGCGAGCAGGGACGAGGTTCCCCCCATTGAATGTCCCGCCATCACCACCGGCGGCCCGTCGAGCGCATCCAGAAGCGTGGTGAGATCGTCCCGGTGATCCGCCCAGCTGCGCCGCCGTTCCGGATCGGCCGGCAAAGTCGAGGCGCCGTGGCCGCGGAGATCCGGCGCCCAGATCCGCAGGGTCCCCGACAGAGGGGCCAGCAGCGAGCGATAGGTCATGGCGTTGAAGCCGTTCGCGTGAACGAAAACCAGGTCCACCGGTCGCTTCGGATCACCGAAATCGAGAACGGACAGCGCGCCATCGCCCCAGCGGTTCTCAACCGGGAGGGTCAGGCGACGGGGCGGGGAGAGCCGGATCGCGTCCATGAACCCAGAGATAGAGGCCCGCAGGCGCGTTTTCCAGAAAAACCGACGTCAGGCGGTGGGGCGGCAGGCCGGGCAACGGCCGTGGGCCTCGATCGTCGTCCGGTCGATCTGATAGCCCACGTCCGCCGCAGCCCGGTTCAGGCCCTCCGCGATCGCGGAGGGAATTTCCTCTGTCGCGCCGCAGCAGTCGCAGATCAGGAAGGCGGCCGCATGGGCGTCCGTACCGGATGTGCAGGCGACATAGGCGCTGATCGAGGCGATGCGATGCGCCAGCCCCTTCCGCTCAAGGAACTCAAGCGCGCGATAGACCGTGGGCGGTTTGGCCGGACGACCGTCCTCGCCGAAGCGGGCGATCAGATCATAGGCCTTCACCGGCTCGCCGGCGGCCAGCAACAACTCCAGCACCCGAAGCCGGGCCGCCGTCATGCGCTCGCCCTCGCCGGTCAGACGGGCGTCCGCGGCCGCGAGCGCTGACGCCACGGCGGTGGCCGTGGGAGGACCGTCATGGTGGTGGTGATGGCAGGTGTCGCCCATAGGTCAGAGCTAATGCCTCCGTCCCGGCATCGCAACCGCAACCCGCGGGCAGGAGCCGTGGCGGACCCCGAGCCCTTCGCGCCTCGCGCGCGAGCGCGTTTGCCGCTCCCTCATCTCTGGGTTAGAAGGCCCGCCTTCCTCTTTTTTACAGAGCGTCACCGCGTCCATGACCGACACCATCGCCCAGAACGCCGGCCTGTCCGGAAACGTCCTCTTCTACAACCAGCCCGAGCCCCTGTCGGTCGAGGCCCACGGCAAGCTTGGCGTCGATCCGGTCGCCAAGCCCTACGCCTTCGCCAGCGCCTCCCACCTCGTGCCCCTGACGGTCACCGAGTTCGCGCCGGCCGCCCTGTCCTATCCGGTCATCTTCGCCGGCGACGCCCGTCAGCCGGTCGCGGTCATGGGCCTGCGTCAGGGCGAGAACCTCTATGTCAGCGACGAGGGCGACTTCCGCCCCGAAGCCTACATTCCGGCCTATGTGCGCCGGTATCCGTTCGTCTTCGCCAACGACGACGCCCAGAAGCGCCTGATTCTGTGCCTCGACCGGGCCGCGCCCTTCATCAAGGAAGGCGGCCAGACCCCGCTGTTCGTCGACGGCCAGCCCTCGCCCTACACCCAGCAGGCGATGGAGTTCTGCAACAATTTCGAGCAGGAGCGTCAACGCACCGAGGCCTTCGTCAAGCTGCTGACGGACCTCGACCTGTTCGAGAGCAAGGAAGCCGTCTTCACGCCGCGCAACCCCGACGGCACGCCCGGCGCGCCGCAAAAGCTGGCCGAGTATTTCGCCATCTCGGAAGACAAGCTGACCGCCCTCCCGGCCGAGAAGCTGGCCGAGCTGCGCGATAACGGCGCCCTGGGTCAGATCTACGCCCACCTCGTGTCGCTGCTGGGCTGGGATCGCCTGATCGCCATGGCCTTCCAGCGCGCCGCGCAGCAACCGGCCGCCGCCAATGCCTGACGCCCCGACACTGATCGGACCGCGAGCCCCGCCCGGAACACCGGGCGGGGCTTTCTGTTTTCAGGGACGCCGCGTCAGCGCCGCGCCAGCAACGAGCGGGTCAGGCAGGAAAAGACGAGACGGCCGGCCTCATCCAGCAGGTCCTGCTGGGCGATGACGATACCCTTCTCGTCGCCGACGGGGTCCTTGCCCATGACGGTGACCCGTCCGCGCAACAGCTCCCCGGCGGGCGGATTGCGGAGGTACCGCAGCCCATCGACCGCCAGAACCTTGGACTGGGCCCAGTTGGCCGCCTTGTCGGCGAACAGGCGGCTCCAAAGGGCGTAGACCATCGCGTCCGGCGCGCCATAGGCGACATCCCAGCCCGGCAGGAAGCGCTCGATAAAAACCGAGAGCGCGGCTTCGTCGACGGCGCAGGCGCCGAGGGACACCACCTCGCCGACCCCCAGATCCTCGAAATGGACGTGCAGGGTTTCGGTCATGCGATGCGCTCCGTCAGGCGGCCGGTTCTTCCGACACCCGGACGAGCAGCTTGCCGTCATGGTCGCCGGTGAACAAGCGGTTCAGGGAGTCCAGCGCCACCTCGAGACCGTCGTCCACATGGACCTTCCACTTCACCCGGCCATCCGCCAGCATCGGACCGACCTCGGCGACCATCTCCTTCGCGCGATGGCCGTAATCGAGCACCAGGAAGCCCTGCACGGTCAGACGGTGGGTGATGATCCGGCTGAAGTTCGGCGACGGCGGCGCCTTGGTCGCATTGTACGACGAGATCAGGCCGCAGACCGCCATCCGGCCGTGGGTCTTCAGACGGTTGAAGACGGCGATCATGATGTCGCCGCCGACATTCTCGAAATTCATCTCGAAGCCGTCGGGCGCCAGGCGATCCAGAGCCTCTCCGACATCCTCGCCCTTGTAGTCGATGGCCGCGTCGAACCCGAGATCGTCCGTCAGCCAGCGGCATTTGTCCGGCCCGCCCGCGATGCCGATGACCCGCGCGCCCCGCGCCTTGGCGATCTGCCCGGCGATGGAGCCGACGGCGCCGGCCGCCGCCGAGATGACGATCGTTTCGCCGGCCTGCGCTTTCAGCACATCGGTGACGCCGGCCCAGGCCGTAAGGCCGGTCATGCCGAGGACGGACATATTGGCGGTGAGGGGCAGACCGGGGAAGCGATGGACGCGCGAAGCGGTACTGTCAGGAATGACGGCATAGTCCGCCCAGCCGCCGGCCGCTGTGGTCACCACATCCCCCGCCTTGAAGCGGTCCGAGCGGGTTTCCTCGACCACGCCGAGGGTCAGCCCGCGCATGACGCCGCCCAGAGGGACCGCCGGCAGATACCCTTCCGCCTCATTCATCCAGGTGCGATTGGTCGGATCGAGGGACAGATAGATGGTCCGGACCAGAATTTCGGACTCTTTCAGATCCGGCAGCGTGGCCTCGACCAGTTCAAGGTCACCGGGCTGGATCAGGCCGCTCGGGCGTTGACGCAGCACCCACTGTCGATTGGTTCGGGTCATCGGCGGTCCTCCGGGTTTTCTTTGTAGACGCGCATAGTGGCCCGCCCGCCGCCGCTGTCCAGCGCGGAACAAAGAAAAAGGCGGGCCATCGGGCCCGCCTTGAAGTGGCATCATCGAGAATGAGGTGCGGAGGCGGCAGGCCAGCATGCGCCGGCCTCAAGTCGGGGGGGCGTCGCCGCCTCCGCAGGACCATAACGGGGGCCTGAGGCGACGGTTCCGGCCTGGCTCGCCTTTTTTCACCCGCCACGCGAGCCGGAACAGCGCGCGCCGCGGCTGCGTTGGAAAGGCAGGAATATTCAGGACCCGGGAGCCCGCCATGAGCCATCAATCCCCCCACGACAAGGTCGCCGACGCCGTCCACGAGGGCCGCCCGGTGGAGGCCCGGTATGTGCGGCAAGGTCGAAGCGGCGTCCGCATCCTGATTCTGCTGATCGTTTCGGCGGCGGCCGCCGCGGTGCTGTTGCTCGGGCTCTGGGCTGTGACCAACGGCCGGTTCGCCTCGCTGGAACCCAGTCGCGCCGAAAAGGCGGCCGCCGCCCAGGCCTTCGATGAGGGCGGCGCGGCGCCGACCGCTGACGCGCCGACGACGGCCACCGGCGAGCCCGCGGCGCCTGCCCCCGGAACGACGCCGAACGTCAACGCGACCACCACCCGGCCGTAACCGGGGAATTGGAAAGGGCCCCGGTCATCGACCGGAGCCCTTCTCATTGCGACCAGGCTGAAAAGCCGTCAGGCGGCTTCCTTCTGGCGCGAAGGATGGAAGAACAGGGCCTGGCTGATCGCCGCCTTCACCGTCTCCGGCTGGAACGGCTTGGTGATCAGGAAGGTCGGCTCCGGCCGCTCGCCCGTCAGCAGACGCTCGGGGAAGGCGGTGATGAAGATCACCGGCACATCGATCCGCTTCAGGATATCCTTGACCGCGTCGATGCCCGACGAACCGTCGGCCAGCTGGATGTCGGCCAGCACCAGACCCGGGCGATGACGGGCGACCGCATCCACCGCCTCGTCGTGGGTGGTCGCGATGCCGGTGACATTGTGGCCCAGTTCCTTAACCAGGCTCTCGATGTCCGCCGAAATGATCGCCTCATCCTCGATGATGAGGACGTCGGTCGCCAGTTCGGCGTCGATGTCCGACTGGGCTTCAGAGATCAGGCGCTCGACGTCCAGCGCGTCGGCGTCGAGGATTTGCGCGGCTTCGGACGGGGTGAAACCCTCCAGCGCGGTCAGCAGGAAGGCCTGGCGCGAGCGCGGGGCGATCCGCATCAGGCGGCCCGAGGCGTCGTCCCGCCCTTCAATGCCGCTCTTGTCCTCAAGCTGGGCGCCGGTGGAGGCCCAGATGGCATGGAACACGTGATACAGCGCCACGCGCGGCGTCATTTCGGCGGGCAACTGACGCTCGCCGGCGGCAAGCGCCTCCAGTGCGACGCGGACATAGTTGTCGCCGGTGGTCTGATCACCGGTCAGCGCACGGGCGTAACGGCGAACATAGGGCAGGTGCGGCGCAAGGCGGGCCAGCAGGCTCATACTCGAAATCCCCGACAGGTAGGCGGACACGAGATCAGTCCGCGACAGTCACCGGAAACGTACCAAATCAGCCACGGTTCCAGCCTCGACGAGAAAGCTTCAGCATATTTTGCGAGCTCTGCCGGAACCCTAGCCACAGCATGGCGTTTCGGGCTTCTACAATAGCGTCTGGGTGGCGACCTTTTTCAATGACAGACAAGACCAACCCCGCGGGGAAACCGGCCAGGGACGGCGCCGGCCTCGAGGAGGCCCGCCTGCGTCAACAGGCCATCGGCGTGAAGCTGAGGCACATGTTTGACGAGGTGGTGAACGAGCCCGTTCCTGACGAATTCCTCGACATCCTGCGGCGGGCCGATGAGCGCAGCCCGGACGGAGGCGGCGCATGAGCGCCGCGCCCAAGCCGCCGTCGGCAGACGACGCCGCTTTCAAGAAAGAGCTGGTCACCCTGATCCCGCACCTCCGCGCCTTCGCGCGGACGCTGACGGGCGACCCCACCGCAGCCGACGACCTGGCCCAGGACGCCATGATGAAGGCGTGGGACGCCCGCGCCAGCTATCAGATGGGCACCAACATGAAGGCCTGGACCTTCATGATCCTGCGCAACCAGTTCTACTCGGAGAAGCGCCGGTCCTGGCGCCAGTCCCAACTGGACCAGGAGGCCGCCGAGCGGACGCTGGTCGCGGTCGACGATCCGGAATCCCCGGTCGCCCTGGACGAACTTCGACTGGCGCTCGCCACCCTGCCGGAGGAGCAGCGCGAGGCGCTCATTCTCGTCGGCGCCGGTGGGTTCGCCTATGAGGAAGCCGCTGAAATCTGTCAGTGCGCCGTCGGGACCGTGAAGAGCCGTGTCTCGCGCGCCCGGAAAGCCTTGCAGGCCACGCTCGAAAAGGGCGGCTATGCCCGTGACGGACGTTCGGCCGGCGACGCGATGCGCTCCATCCTGGCCGACGCCGACCGCCTGAGCAGCGTCCGGAACTGACCCGATGGTGCGGCTGGGGCGCGCATTTGGCCGAGGGCTGTCCCAGCCCAAATTCCAGGGCATCCGCTTCCGGCTGGGCGTCGCCCTGGCGCTTGCCCTGCTGCCGATCCTGCTGCTCGGCGCCTTTCAGGCGCAGCAGCAGTTCAGGGCCCAGGACCTTGAGCGGCGTCAGGACCTGCAACTGGCCGCCGAACGCACCGCCGCCAGCGCCAAGGCCCGGCTCGACAGCACGACCGTGCTTCTCCAGGCGCTTCGCCCGGAGGCGCTTGAAATCTTCTGCGAGCCCCGCCTGACCGCGCTGGTTGATCGGCTGGACGGGCTGGACGGACTGGTCCGCGTCACCGCCACCGGCCAGGCGACCTGCGCCTCGCGCGGATTGGGCGACGACGCCCCGCCCTGGCTGAGCGACGCCCGACGAAGCGCCTGGTTCCAACGGCTGCGGGCGGGTGAAACCACCGTCCTGGCCCGGGCGCCGGCGGTTCCCGGACAACAGCCCGGCCTCATCGTCGCCCTTCGCCTCGAACGCCCCCTGGGCGCCTTTGACGGCGCCATGCTCGCGGTCATTCCGCTGTCCGCCCTCCAGCCGGATGTCGCCGACGCCGCCCTGCCGGAAGACTCCCAGGCGGCCCTGACCGACGCGGACGGCCGCATCCTGACCGTGACCAGCCCCGAAGCCTTCACCCTGAAGGGCGACATGCAGCTCGCCGGCTGGGTCGACCGCGCCCGGGCCGATGGATCCGCCATCTTCGAGGCGGACTCCATCGACGGGCGGCATCGCGTCTTCGCGGGCGCGGCCCTGGCGGGACGGGACGTCTACGCCCTGCTGTCGGCGCCCTCCCCCGGACTGTTGTCCTGGGCCCGGTTGAATCCGGTCGGCCTGCTGCTGATGCCGGTCGCGGCCTGGCTGGCCGCCTTCGCCTCCGTGATGCTGTTCAGCGAGCGGATCGTGGTGCGCTGGCTCGACTATCTGGAGCGGATCGCCGCCATCTACGCCCGCGGCCGCTTCTCGGTCCGGCCGGTCCAGGCGGTCAACGCCCCGTCCGAAATCCGGGTGCTGGCCCGCACCCTGGACGAGCTGGCCGAGACCATCACCACGCGCGATGCGGCGCTTCGGGCCTCGGTCGCCGAGAAGGACGCGCTGATGCGCGAGATCCATCACCGGGTGAAGAACAACCTGCAGATCATCTCGTCCCTGCTCTCGATGCAGCAGCGCGCGCTGAAGGATGAGCCGGCGCGGGCCGCGGTAGGCGACACCCGCCAGCGGATCGCCGCCCTCGCGCTGATCTACCGGACCCTCTACCAGAGCGACGACCTGCGGTACGCCGACGCGCGTATCTTCCTGACGGAACTGGTCGGGCAGTTGATCGCCAGCGAGGCGGGGCGTGGGCATCTGGTCACCTCCTCCGTTGAGGCGGACTCACTGGTGGTCGATCCCGACAAGCTGGCGCCGCTGGCCCTGTGGCTGGTGGAGGCTGTGACCAACGCCCAGAAGCACGCCTTCGCCGGACGCGGCGGCGACCTGAAGGTCCGGTTCCGGGTCAATGGCGACGCGAGCACTCTGGAGGTGCAGGATGACGGACCGGGCGTCAGCGAGACCGAACGCGCCGGCGTCGGCCGCACCCTCATGGGCGCCTTCGCCAAGCAGCTGCGCGGCGAGGCCGAGATGGTCCCCGCCGAGGGCGGCGGCACCATCGCCCGCATGACCTTCGCCACACCGGAAGCCGTCATCCCCGTCGATCCCGCCGATCTGGGAACCGCCGCGCCACCGCGACGTTGATACGCCACAGCCTCCCCAAGGCCTCATGGAGTAAAAACGATGCGCAAGATCTTCATTCTGGTCGCCGCCGCCGCCGCCCTGACGACCGCCGCCTGCAACACCGTCTCCGGCGTCGGCCGTGACGCCTCGGCAGCCGGCAACGCGGTCACCAGCGCGGCCGAGGAAGCCAAGAACTAACCACAGGATACGGTTCCCGGCTGCGTTCCCCCCCGACGCGCAGGTCGGTTGAAAAGAAGACCCGTCGGCGCCTCCGCCGGCGGGTCTTCACCTGTGTGCGCTGCGGTTGCCGCTTGCGCCTGACGGAGCGGGCTCTAGCATCCGGTTCGCAAGGCGTCCGAAGATGGCGCCCACGACGCGGGGAGGCGTTGGATGACGGACGCGGTGGAGCATCGGGACGGCCCGGGCCTGAAGACGGTTGTGGGCGCCTCGGCGGCCGGAACGGCTTTCGAATGGTATGATTTCTTCGTCTTCGGGTCACTGGCGACGGTCATCGCCCGTCACTTCTTCGCCGACGCCGGCGAGACGGTCAGCTACATTCTGGCCCTTCTGACGTTCGGCCTCGGCTTCGTCGTAAGACCGCTCGGCGCCCTTGTCTTCGGCTGGTTCGGCGACCGGACCGGACGCAAGACCACCTTCCTTGTAACCATCACCATGATGGGCCTCGCGACCGTGGCGATCGGCCTGCTGCCGGACTTCGGCGCCATCGGAATCGCTGCGCCAATTCTGCTTCTGATCCTGCGCATGCTGCAGGGCTTCGCCCTCGGCGGCGAGTACGGCGGCGCCGCGATCTATGTGGCCGAGCATTCGCCGCCCCGGAAGCGCGGGCTTCTGACCGGCTGGATCCAGACCACGGCCGCGATGGGGCTGATCGGGGCGCTCGGCGTGATCCTGATCACCCGCGCTGTCGTCGGCGCCGAGGCCTTCAACGCCTGGGGCTGGCGCATTCCCTTCCTGCTCTCGGCCCTGTTGCTGGCGGTCTCCCTCTGGATCCGGCTGAAGCTGAACGAAAGCCCGGCTTACCGCCGCATGGAGGCCGAAGCGGGTGAGAATCGCGCGCCGTATCGCGAGGCCTTCCTGACCTGGAAGAACGGACGCTTCGTCCTGATCGCCCTGTTCGGCATCATGATCGCCCAAGGCGCGGTCTGGTACTGCGGCTATTTCTACACGCGGTTCTTCATGGAGAAGGTGCTCAAGGTCGACACCAACACCGTGGATCAGCTGGTGCTGATGGTCACCGTCGCCTCCGCCTTCCTTTACATCTTCTTCGGCTGGCTGTCGGACCGCATGGGACGCAAGCCGGTCATGCTGTTCGGCATGATCCTGGCGCTGGTCGCCTTCTTCCCCGGGTTCCACGCCCTCACCCGCGCCGCAAACCCCGCTCTGGCGGAGGCCCAGGCGGCCAGCCCGGTGACGGTCATCGCCGACCCGGCCGACTGCCACCTGTTGTTCGACCCCATCGGCAAGGCGGTCTTCACCAGTTCCTGCGACATCGCCCGGATCGCCCTGTCCAACGCCGGCGTCCCCTACGAGACCGTCAAGGCCGTATCCGGATCCGCGACCCTGATCCGCGTCGGCGGCGCCGAAGTGGCATCGGCGGACGGGGCCGGCCTGGACGCTGCGGCCCTCAAGGCCGTACGCGGCGACGTCGAGGCCCGGGCCCGCGCGGCCCTGACCGCCGCCGGCTATCCCGAAACCGCCGATCCGGCCCGGATCAACATGCCCCTGACCTTCGGCATCCTGATGATCTTCATGGTGGCGGCCTGCGCCCTCTACGGTCCGCAGGCGGCGGCCCTGGTCGAGCTGTTCCCGACGCGGGTGCGCTACACGGCGATGAGCCTGCCCTACAACATCGGCACGGGATGGGTCGGCGGCCTGTTGCCGGCCACCAGCTTCGCCCTGGTGGCGGCGTCCGGGAATATCTACTTCGGGCTCTGGTACTCGGTCGCCTTCACCGTGATCGCCGTCGTCGTCAGTCTGATCTGGTTGCCCGAGACAAGGGCGCGGGATCTGGACACGATCGGCGACTGACGCGTTCCTGACGTTCCTCCCCAGAACCGGACGACACCCATGACCTCATCCCCCCGCGACGCCGGACTGAAGCTTCTGCGCGAACACGCCTTCATCGCCGGGGAGGCGGTGACCGGTTCCGCCCGCATCGCCGTCGATGACCCCGCCACCGGGGAGGTTATCGGCCACATCCCCGATCTGGGCGTCGCCGAGACGGAGCAGGCCATCGCCGCGGCGGTCGAGGCCTTCCCCGGCTGGTCACGGTCCGATCCGCACAAGCGCGCGGCCTTCCTCCGCGAATGGGCGCGACTGATCGACGAAAACACCGAAGGTCTGGGCGCCCTGATGGCGCTGGAGAACGGCAAGCCGTTCGAGGAGGCCAAGGGCGAGGTCGCCTACGCCAACGGCTTCATCAAATGGTTCGCCGGCCAGGCCGAGCGCCTGATCGGCGAGACGCAGGACAGCCCGCTGGGCCACGTGATCCTGACCTTCCGCGAGGCGGTCGGCCCCTGCGCCCTGATCACCCCGTGGAACTTCCCGGCGGCCATGTTGACCCGCAAGCTGGGCCCGGCCTTCGCCGCGGGTTGCACCGCTGTGGTCAAGCCGGCCAGCCAGACCCCGTTCACCGCGTTGGCGCTGGCGGAACTGGCCTATCAGGCGGGGCTGCCCAAGGGCGCGCTGAGCGTCATCACCGGCGATGCGGCGACCATCGGCGGCGTGCTGACGGCCTCGCCGGACATCCGCAAGCTCAGCTTCACCGGTTCGACGCCGGTCGGCCGCAAGCTGGCCGAGCAATGCGCCCCGACCCTCAAGCGGGTGTCGATGGAGCTGGGCGGCGCGGCGCCCCTGATCGTCTTCGCGGACGCCGATATCGACCTGGCCGTGGCCGAGACGATCAAGGGCAAGTTCCGCAACTCGGGCCAGACCTGCGTCTGCCCGAACCGGGTCTATGTCGAGGCCCCGGTCGCCGAAGAGTACGCGACAAAGCTGGCCGCCGAGGTGGCGAAGATTCCGGTCGGTCCGGCCTTCGAGGCCGGGGTGAAGGTCGGCCCCCTGATCGAGGACAAGGCCATCGCCAAGGTCGAGGACCATCTGGCGAAGGTTCAGGCGGCAGGCGGCAAGGTCCTGACCGGCGGCGCGCGCCACGCCCTGGGCGGTCGCTTCTTCCAGCCGACCGTGACCCTCGGCGGCGACGACAAACTGTTCCGCGAGGAAGAGACCTTCGGCCCACTGATTCCGGTCTTCCCGTTCGAGACCGAGGAGGAGGTCCTGGCCAAGGCCAACGACAGCGAGTTCGGCCTCGCCTCCTACCTCTTTACCCGCGACCTGGACCGCGCCTTCCGCATCAGCCGCCGGATCGAGGCGGGCATGTGCGGAGTGAACACCGGCCTGATCTCGACCGCGGTCGCCCCCTTCGGCGGGGTGAAGTCCTCCGGCTACGGCAAGGAAGGCTCGGTCCACGGCATTGACGAGTACGTGGACATCAAGGCGGTGACGTTGGCGCTGAAGTAGGGCGCCCTAGACCGGCAGCGCGCCCCGCTTCACCACCGTCCGCATCGCCACGCTCGACGAGACGCGGGTGACGCCGGGGATGCGGGTCAGTTCGCGGGAGTGGACGCGTTCGAGGTCGTCCACGTCGCGGACGACCAGGCGCAGTAGATAGTCCGAGCCGCCGGTCATCAGATAGCACTCGACCACCTCCGGCACGGTGGCGATGGCGGTCTCGAATGCGGTCAGGGAAGCCTCGGCCTGGGAGGACAGGGTGACCGTCACGAAGACGCTGATCGGCAGGCCGACGGCGCGTTCGTTGATGATGGCGGCGTAGCGGCTGATGACCTCGGCGCTCTCCAGCGCGCGGAGGCGACGCAGGCAGGCGCTTTCGGACAGGTTCACCGCCCGGGCCAGATCGGCGTTGGTCATGCGCCCGTCGCCCTGCAGGGCGCGAAGCATCTTTCGATCCGTCTCGTCCAGAGCAACGGCGGAAACCGTCTTCATGTGACACCTATTTCGCAGACTCTGCGACTGTACGCCGTTCAGTCAGCAAAAAGAACAGGAACCTGCGTTCGGTCCGTCGCTAGATTGCGCGCGAAACGGCGCCGCCACACAGTGCGTCCGTCATCGTTCAGGCAGAGGATTCTCCCATGCGCGTCGGCGTCCCCAAGGAAATCAAGAAGAACGAGCACCGCATCGGCCTGACGCCGACCGCTGTGCGGGAATATGTGGCCCACGGCCATCTGGTCTCGATCGAGAAGGGCGCCGGTCTGGGCGCCGGCTTCACCGACGCCGACTACGTCAGGGCGGGCGCGACGATCGTCGACACCGCCGCGGAAATCTTCGCCCAGAACGACATGATCGTGAAGGTGAAGGAGCCGCAGAAGGTCGAGTGGGAAATGCTCCGCGAGGACCAGATCCTGTTCACCTACCTGCACCTGGCGCCCGACCCCGAGCAGACCAGGGGCCTGATCGCGTCGAAATGCGCCGCCGTCGCTTATGAGACCGTCACCGACGCGCGCGGCGGCCTGCCGCTGCTGGCCCCGATGTCGGAAGTCGCCGGCCGCATCGCCGTCTTTTCGGCCGCCGAGACCCTGCTGAAGCACAACGGCGGCATGGGCCTGCTGTTCTGCGGCGTTCCGGGCGTGGCCCCGGCCCGTGTCCTGGTGCTGGGCGGCGGCGTCGTCGGCCTGAACGCGGCCCGCATGGCCATGGGCCTGGGCGCCGAGGTGGTCGTGCTGGAACGCTCGATCCCGCGCATGGCCTATATCGACGAAGTGACCAACGGCCGCGTCATCACCCGCTACTCGTCGATCGGCGCGATCGAGGAAGAACTGGTCAAGGCCGACGTCGTCATCGGCGCCGTTCTGGTGCCGGGCGCCTCGGCGCCGAAGCTGGTGAAGAAGGACCAGCTGAAGTCGATGAAGCCGGGCTCGGTCCTGATCGACGTGGCCATCGACCAGGGCGGCTGCTTCGAGACCAGCCACGCCACGACCCACGAAGACCCGACCTATGTGATCGACGGCGTCGTCCACTACTGCGTCGCCAACATGCCGGGCGCCGCCCCGCGCACCTCGTCGGAAGCCCTGAACAACGCCACCCTGCCCTTCGGCCTGGCGCTGGCCGACAAGGGACTGGACGCCCTGAAGGACAATCCGCACCTGGCCCGCGGCCTGAACGTGCTGAAGGGCGAGCTGACCTATCCGGCGGTCGCCGAGGCGCTGGATATGCCGTGGAGCGATCCGTACGGCGTCTGGGCGAAATAAGACTTCGACGTCTTCGAAATGAGGGGGCGGGATCGGAGATGGTCCCGCCCTTTTCGTATCCGCCTAGATAATCAGGGACACCAGTCCGCCACCGAGATCGGTTCCGGCCTGCCGGATGGCCTTGTCCAGATCCGCGGCGGCGTCGTCCAGTTCGCGCGCCTCATGCGGCGAGAGAGAGCCATCTTCGCCTGCCTTCGCCTGCTCGGTCGCCCGCCGGATCATCCCTTTCAGCTCGGCCGCCATGCGGCGGACGTCAGCCATGAGTTCGCTGTCGGCCCGCTTCTCGCCGTTCCGGCGGGACATCTCGGCGGCCTGCGACTTCTGCTCATTGATGGCCTGCTGGTAGGGGTTTGCGGACTTCGCCTCCTCGCCCGCCCCGGCCTCGCTGTCGGACGGGGCGCCCCCGGATGCAACGGCGTCCGTGGCCTGGGTCTGGGCCTGCCCGGCCTGCGCTTGCGCATCTGCTGAAGCCGCAGCCGCCGCATCCCCCGAGGCCACAGGCGCCGCGCCGCTCGCGCTCATGCCTGCTGTGTTGCCGCCCGCCGAGGCATAGGCCTTCACCGCCGCGCCGAGTTCACGCGCCAGCTGGGCCGCCAGACGCGCGACGCCTTCCGGGTCCATGCCCGCCATCGACCGCAACATCTGCAACCGGGCCTTCAACCGCTCGATGGTCTGGCGCGCGGCGGCCTTGCGGGACTCCGATGCCTCGTCAGACCGGGTCTTCAAAGCCTCGGACGCCGCCCTGGCGTTCCGCAGCTTCGCGTCCGACCCCGCCTGCAGCCGGTCCGCGCGAGCCTCCGCCGACGCCTTGAGAGGCGCCAGAAGGCTGGTCAGGCTGTCGGACGAAATCTTCATCACAGCCGAGCCTGAGGTGAGCCGCGACCTCCGGCAAGGGCGCCCGGAACCCGACCTGTCCCGCCCCGGCCTGTAAATCGCCGCTCTCTTGCGCTATAGCCCCGGCGCTCAAGCAGCGAGCGACCGTCCGTCATCCCCGCGGAAGCGGGGACGCGAGCGGTAGCGCCAAAGAAATCCCGCGATGAAGTTTCTCGACCAGGCCAAGATCTATATCCGCTCCGGCAATGGCGGCGGCGGAGCCGTGTCCTTCCGGCGCGAGAAATTCATCCCGAACGGCGGACCGGACGGCGGCGACGGCGGCCATGGCGGCAACGTGTGGATCACGGCCGTCGACGGCCTCAACACCCTGATCGACTATCGCTACCAGCAGCATTTCAAGGCCCAGACCGGCCACCACGGCCAGGGCCGCCAGATGCACGGCGGCAAGGGCGAGGACGTCATTCTCAAGGTCCCGGTCGGCACCCAGGTGCTGGACGAGGACAAGGAAACGGTCCTGCTCGACATGGATCGCGCGGGCATGACCGAAATGCTGCTGAAGGGCGGCAACGGCGGCTGGGGCAACACCCGGTTCAAGGGGCCGCAGAACCAGGCGCCGACCTACGCCAACCCGGGCCAGGAAGGTCAGGAGCGCTGGATCTGGCTGCGCCTGAAGCTGATCGCCGACATCGGTCTGGCGGGCCTGCCCAACGCGGGCAAGTCGACCTTCCTGTCGGCGGCCTCGGCGGCCAAGCCCAAGATCGCCGACTATCCCTTCACCACCCTGGCCCCCAACCTGGGCATGGTCGACCTGAGCCCGACCGAGCGGTTCGTGATCGCCGACATCCCGGGCCTGATCGAGGGCGCGAGCGAAGGCGCCGGGCTGGGCACCCGCTTCCTCGGTCACGTCGAACGCTCGGCCTCGCTGATCCACCTGATCGACGGGACGCAGGAGGACGTGGTCGAGGCCTGGCGGATCATCCGCGGCGAGCTGGACGCCTACGGCGCCGGACTGGCCGACAAGACCGAGCTGCTGGCGCTGAACAAGATCGACGCCCTGTCGGAGGAGGAACGCGCCGAGAAGAGCGCTGCCCTGAAAGCCGCCTCGGGCAAGACGCCCTATCTGGTCTCGGGCGTGTCCGGCGAGGGCGTCAAGGACCTGCTGCGCGCCGCCTGGAACGAGGTCCGCAAGACCCGGGGCGAGCTGTCGCGCGTCGACGACGAGGATGAGGGCGTGGTCGAGACGCCCGGCGGCTGGCAGCCCTAGCCCCACGCGCGCTTCAGAAGAAACGCTCCGCTTGCGGATGGCAGGCGACAGCCGGGTTCCGGCGTGTTAGGGCGCGGGTGAGCATAAGTCGCGCGAGCCCGCCTTGTCCTTCTTCCACGCCGGTCCCGCGCCGAAGACCCCCGGTCCCCGCCGGGGCGCGCTGCGTGACGGTCTGGACCTGACGCCGGGCATGTCGGTCGGCCTGTTCGGCGGCTCGTTCAACCCGGCCCATGACGGACACGCCCATGTGGCCGAGACCGCCCTGCGGCGACTGGGCTTGGACCGGGTCGTCTGGCTGGTCTCGCCGCAGAACCCGCTGAAGGACGCCCGCGACAGCGCCCCGCTCGCCGAGCGCATGGCCTCCGCCGCCGGGGCGGCGAAACTGGCCGCCGCCGGTCCGTCGATGATCATCTCCGACGTCGAGACGCGGATGGGCACGCAGTGGACGGTCGACACCCTGCGCGCGCTCGTCGCCCGACACCCGGGGGTGCGTTTCGTCTGGTTGATGGGATCGGACAATCTGGCCAGCTTCCACAAATGGCGCGGCTGGACCGACATCATGCGCCTGATGCCCATGGCGGTGATCGCCCGTCCGGGCTCGTTGCTGGACAGCCGCACCGCACCGGCGGCGGCCCGGTTCGCGGGCGCGCGGGTGCCGGCCGAGAGGGCGATCCTCCTGCCCGATCTCGAGGCCCCCGCCTGGACCTATCTGACCGCGCCGCTGAACCCGCGCTCGTCGACCGCCCTGCGTCAGGCCGCCCAAAGCCGCGGTGCGTGACGACCGGCGGGGTTTGTGCTAGTCTGCCGCTTTAGTAACCACCCCCGGAGCCCTCCGCTGACCCCCTCTACCGCGTATGACGCGCAAGACGACGCCGTTTCCAACACGGCGCACGAGATGGACGAGATCGATCCCGTCCGTTCCGAAGATGGTCAGGATGCGCCCCTTCCCATCGGCATGACCGACCTCGAGAACGCCATTCTGGCCAAGCTCGACGAGGACAAGGCCCAGGACATCGTCCTGATCGACCTGCGCGGCAAAAGCCCCATGTCCGACGCCATGATCGTCGCCTCGGGCCGCTCGCACCGCCACGTGGGCGCGCTGGCGGACCACCTGCAGCGTCTGATGAAGGAACAGGGTCTGGGCCGGGTGAAGGTTTCAGGCCTGCCGCACTGCGACTGGGTCCTGCTGGATGCAGGCGACGTGATCGTCCACTTGTTCCGTCCGGAAGTGCGCACCTTCTACAACATCGAGAAGATCTGGTCGGTCGACAGCGGCCACCGCACCGACAGCCGCGCCTGATCGGCTGAGCCTCCCATGAAGCTGGGCGTCATCGCGATCGGCAAGCCGGGCCGCGGCCCCGAGGCCGTGCTCGCGGACGACTATGCCCAGCGCGCCACCCTGGCCGGGCGCGCCCTGGGTCTGGGCCCGCTGGAGCTGATCGATCTGGAGCCCCGCAAGCCGGGCAAGGGTCCTGAGGCCGAGCTGATCCTCAAGGCCGCCGAGGGCGCGCATCTGATCGCCTGCGACGAGCGCGGCAAGACCTACTCCAGCCGCGCCTTCGCCGAACACATCGCCCAGCTGCGCGACCGGGGCGAACGGCGACTGGTCTTCGCCATCGGCGGGGCCGACGGGCTGGACGCGAGCGTGCGGGCCGCAGCGGGCTCGACCCTCGCCTTCGGCCCCCAGACCTGGCCGCACGCCCTGGCCCGCGCCATGCTGGCCGAGCAGGTGTACCGGGCCGTGACCATTCTGGCCGGATCGCCCTATCATCGGGACTAGATGAGGCCCCTCCTTCCGATCGTCCTGGTTGGTCTGCTCGCCCTGCCCGTCGCCGCCGCGGCGCCGCAGGAGCGGGGCGAGGTCGCGCGCCTGCAGGCCGAGTATCGCGATGAGCTGGCCCGGGCGCGGCGCCTTCGGATCGAGGCTGAGGAAGCGGCGACGGAGATCGCCGGGCTGGAGCGGGAGCTGACCCGGCTCACCGCCGCGGTGGACGCCGATGACCAGTTGATCACCGCCCAGCGCGCCCGGCTGCGGGAGCTGGGGCAGCGGGAGGCGGCGCTGGCGGCCAGGCTGTCGGCAGCGCGGGGCCGACAGGCGCGCCTGCTGTCAGCCCTGCAGATGATGAGCCGCAAGCCGCCGCCCCCCCTTCTCGTACCGGCGGACGAGGCGGTGGACGCCGTGCGCGCCTCGATCCTGATGCGGGCCATCGCGCCGGAGCTGCAGGACCGGACGAAGGCCCTGATGGACGAACAGTCGGAGCTGACGCGCGTCCGGCGGCTGGCAGCGCTGAACAGCGAGCAACTCTTCACCAGCGAGAGCCAGAGAGGCGACCGCCGGGCCGAGATCGAGGCCCTGAGCGCACGCAAGACCGCGCTCCGGTCCGTGTTGCGCGCCGAAGCGGCCCAGGCGGAGCGGGCAAGCCGCGCGCTGGACGCCCGCCTCAGGACCCTCGGCGCCGCCGCGCCGGAGGTCCAGCCCGACGCCCGTGTTCACGGGCACATCAAAGACCGGCGCCAGATCGTGCGCCGACTTCTCGGTGA
>NZ_JBLYQK010000035.1:0-21093 GCF_048799765.1 Brevundimonas sediminis | reverse complement strand
GCGCCGGTCCCCGTGGCGCCCGCGGCGCCTGCCCCTGTCGCACCGACACCGGTGGCGGCGAACACCGCCGCGCCGGCCCCGACGGCTCCGGTGGGTCCGGCCGCGCCCGCGACCATCCGCGTGGATCTCGACCGCGTTGATCGCCTGATCAACGCCGTCGGCGAACTGGTCATCCAGCAGGCGATGCTGGCCCAGCGCGTGACCGAAAGCGGCATGGCCGCCCGGTCTTCGGCCGTCATGATGGGTCTCGAGGACCTGGAGCTGCTGACCCGGGAAATCCAGGACAGCGTCATGGCCATCCGGGCCCAGCCCGTGAAGTCGGTCTTCCAGCGCATGCCGCGTCTGGTCCGCGAAGTCAGCGAGATGACCGGCAAGAAGGTCCGTCTGGTCACCGCCGGCGAGGACACCGAGGTCGACAAGACCGTGGTCGAACGTCTGGCCGAGCCGATCACCCACATGCTGCGCAACGCCATCGACCACGGGCTGGAAACGCCCGCGGATCGCGAGGCCGCGGGCAAGTCGCCGGAAGGCACGGTCCATCTGGCCGCCCTGCACCGTTCGGGCCGCATCGTGATCGAGATTTCCGACGACGGTCGCGGCATCAACCGCGAACGGGTCAAGGGCATCGCCGTCTCGCGCGGCCTGATCGCCGAGGACGCGGTCCTGACCGACGACGAGATCGACAACCTGATCTTCCTGCCGGGCTTCTCCACCGCCGAGACCATCACCGACGTGTCGGGACGCGGCGTCGGCATGGATGTGGTGAAGCGGTCGATCCAGGCCCTGGGCGGCCGGATCTCGATCAGCTCCATCCCGGGCAAGGGCTCTACCTTCACCCTCAGCCTTCCGCTGACCCTCGCGGTTCTGGACGGCATGGTGGTCGCGGCGGCCGAACAGACCCTGGTCGCGCCGCTCTCCAACATCGTTGAAAGCCTCACCCCCCGCGCCGAGGACGTCCACTATGTCGGTGGCCGCGACGCGGTGATCCGCTTCCGCGAGAATTTCGTGCCGCTGATCGACGTGGCCCAGGTGATGGGCTTCCGCGACACCCCGAGCGTCGCCGGCCAGGGCGTCGCCGTGGTTGTCGAGACCGAGTCCGGGGCCCGCGCCGCCCTCATGCTGGACGCCATCCAGGGCCAGCGCCAGGTCGTCATCAAGAGCCTCGAAACCAACTATCAGCAGGTGCCCGGCGTCGCCGCGGCCACCATCCTGGGCGACGGCCGCGTCGCCCTGATCCTCGATGTCGACGCCATCGTCGCCAACGCCCGTCGCCGGACCGCCGGCGCCGAACTCAAGCTCGCGAGCTGATCCATGACCGAAGTGCAAAACAACGCCGCTGTCCGTGAACTGATCGCCTTCCGTATCGGCGAGCAGGAGTTCTGCGTGGACATCATGTCCGTCCGTGAAATCCGCGGCTGGACGCCCGCCACGCCGCTTCCCCGATCGCCCGGCTATATGAAGGGCGTGATCAACCTGCGCGGGGCGGTTCTTCCGATCGTCGACCTGGGCGCCCGCTTCGGCCTGCGCACCTCCGAGCCGACGGCCCGTCACGTGATCATGGTCGCCCACATCGGCGGCCGCACGGTCGGTCTGCTGGTCGACGCGGTGTCCGACATCATCCAGCTGACGGAAGGCACGGTTCAGCCGACGCCGGATGTCGCCAGCGACGAGGTCCGCACCTTCGTGAAGGGCATCTTCGCCCTGGACGGCCGGATGATCAGCCTGATCGAGCTGGACATGATCCTGCCGGAAGCGGAAGCCGAAGCCGCATGACCTCCGCCGCCGGGGCGTCGTCGATGGTGGAGGGCGAGTTCGTCCTCACGCCGGAAGACTTCCGCCATATCGCCCATACCCTGCATTCCCACGCCGGCATCGCCCTGGGCGAGGGCAAGGCGGCGCTGGTTTACTCGCGCCTCGCCAAGCGCCTGCGCGTGCTCGGCCTGCGCAGCTTCCGAGAGTATTGCGCCCTGATCGAGGGCGCCGAGGGCGTCGACGAGCGTCAGCTGATGACCGCGGCGCTGACGACCAACGTCACCCGCTTCTATCGCGAGCCGCACCATTTCGATCACCTGCGCGACCAGGTGATGCCCAAGCTGGCCGAACGCGCCCGCGCAGGGGGTCGTGTCCGCCTCTGGTCGGCGGCCTGTTCGAACGGGCAGGAGCCCTATTCGATGGCGCTGACCGTCCTGCAGACCCTGCCCGAGGCGGCGGATCTGGACGTCCGCATCCTGGCCACGGACATCGATCCCAACATGGTCGCCCAGGGGCATGACGGCGTCTATGCCGAGGAGGCGCTGGACCCGGCGCCGGCCACCCTCTGGCGGAAATATTTCAACCGTCTGGACCGCGGCCAGTGGGTCGCCGGACCCCAGCTCAAGCGACTGGTGTCCTTCAAGGAGCTCAACCTGATCGGCGACTGGCCGATGAAGGGCCGCTTCGACGTCATCTTCTGCCGCAACGTGGTCATCTATTTCGACGACGCGACCCAGGAGAAGGTCTGGAATCGCTTCCTGCCGCTGATGAACCCCGGCGCGACCCTGTACATCGGCCACTCCGAGCGGGTCTCGGGCGCGGCGGCGACCAAACTGCGGACCAGCGGTCTGACCACCTACCAGCTGGGGACCGCCGCATGAGCGAGAAGGTCACCGTCCTGGTTGTCGACGACAGCCCGACCATGCGCGGCCTGCTGAGCGCCGCCCTGCGCCGCGACCCCGAGATCGAGGTGGTCGGGTCGGCCGCCGATCCGCTGGAGGCCCGGGAGGCGATCAAGCGCCTGAACCCCGACGTCATCACTCTCGACGTCGAGATGCCCAACATGAACGGGCTGGAGTTCCTCGAGAAGATCATGCGGCTGAGGCCGATGCCGGTGGTCATGGTCTCGACCCTGACCCAGAAGGGCGCCGAGACCACCGTCAGCGCGCTGGAAATGGGCGCGGTCGACGCCATCGGCAAACCGATGGACGGCACGCCCGCCTCGGTGGCCTTCGCCGATCTGGCGACGAAGGTGAAGGCGGCGGCCCGGGCGCGGGTCCGCGCGCGGGGCGACGTGCCGGCCTCCACGCCGGCGCCCGGCGGCTATCGCCCCGACCCCAACCTGATCCTGGCGATCGGCGCCTCGACCGGCGGGGTCGAGGCCCTGCTGACGGTGCTGCAGGGCTTCCCGGCCGACTGTCCCGCCACGGTGATCACCCAGCATATGCCGGCGACCTTCACCCGCAGCTTCGCGGCCCGTCTGGACAAGGTCTGCGCCCCGACGGTCGCCGAGGCCGAGGAGGGCGCACCGGTCATGCCCGGCCATATCTATATCGCGCCGGGCGGCGAGGCCCATCTCGAGGTCGCCGGCGCCAGCCCCCGCTGCCGGCTGGTGCGCACCGAAACCGTCAACGGCCACCGACCCTCGGTGGACGTGCTGTTCAACTCCGTCATCCGTCTGCGCCGGCCGATGGCCGGGGTCATCCTGACCGGGATGGGCAAGGACGGCGCCAAGGGTCTTCTGGCCATGCGGGAAGCCGGTGCGCGCACCCTCGGCCAGGACGAGGCGTCTTCGGTCGTGTACGGCATGCCGCGCGCCGCCTTCGAAATGGGCGCTGTCGAACGGCAGCTTCCGCTTCACCGTCTCAGCTCCGCCATTCTCGACGCCTGCGCCGCCTCCCCCCGCGCCGCCCCGAACGCTGCCTGAAGGAATACGCATGCCCGCCGCCGCCGCCCTCCACGTCCTTGTTGTCGATGATCAGCAGACCATCCGGTCCCTGGTCCGCAACAGCCTGCAACAACTCGGCGTGCGCGAAATCCGCGAGGCTTCGGACGGCGAGATCGCCCTGCGGGAGATCATCACCCGCCCGGCGCACCTGGTGATCTCGGACTACAACATGCCGAACCTGGACGGTCTGGGTCTGCTGCGCGCGATCCGCGCCCACCCGCCGGTCCAGACCACCGCCTTCATCATGCTGACCGGTCGCGCCGACCGCGAACTGGTGCAGCGCGCCGTGCAGTTCGGGGTCAACAACTACCTCGTGAAGCCGTTCACCGTGGCCCAGCTGAAAGAGAAGCTGGAAGCCGTCTTCGGACCACTGACGTGAGCCCCGGCGCGTCTCCCGAGCGCGGCGAGATCCGCGTCCATGTCGGTCAGGGCGAACACCATGTGACGTCCGATCCGGCGGTCATGCTGACCACGGTTCTGGGCAGCTGCGTCGCCGCCTGCCTGACCGATCCGGTCGCCGGCGTCGGCGGGATGAACCACTTCCTGCTGCCGGACGGCGCGGGCGCGGGCACCGATGCGGGGCGTCGCTACGGCGCCTATGCGATGGAGCTCTTGATCAACGAGCTGATCAAGGCCGGCGCCCGTCGCGAGCGTCTGGAGGCCAAGCTGTTCGGCGGCGGCCGCATGTTCGACAGCCTGCGGGACGTCGGCCGGGCCAATGCCGACTTCGCCGAACGTTTCCTGCGTGACGAAGGCATCCGGGTCGTGGGCGGAAGCCTCCGCGGCGCCGGCGGCCGTCGTGTCCACTACTGGCCGGTCAGCGGCCGCGCCCTGCAACGCGGGGTGACCGACACCGTGGCGCCGCCGCCGCGTCCCGTCGTTGCGCCGGCGCCGGCGGCCGCCGGCGGCGATCTGGAGCTGTTCTGATGCCTGCGGACACGCCCTCCCTGCTGGCCGCCCTGGCCGCCGAGATCGGCGATGTCCGCTCGGGCGTGGACCGGGTGTCCGGCCTGCTCACCGACCTTGTCCGGCGGCTGCCGGCCGAACATCGGGCCGAGGCCCTGACCGACGCGCAGGCGCTGGATGTCCTGATCCAGCGTCTGGATGCGGTCGCCGGCGTGCTGAACGGCCTCGCCTCCGGCCAGACCTCGACCGACGCCGTGTCCAGCGTCCTTCTCGCCGATATGGCCGGACGCCTGAACGGTCATGACGCCGCCCGTCCGCCGGACGGGGCGGGCGACCTGCATCTGTTCGATTGACGCCATGTCCGCCGCGGCCTCCAGCTCGAACGCCCGCGTCAATCTGGAACACTCGACCGTGTTGCTGATCGACGACAATTCCAAGTCGCTCGACATGCTCAGCTCGATCTTTCACGGCTTCGGCGTGAGGGAGCAGATCAAGTGCGAGAACGCCCTTGAGGCGGCGGAGATCGTCAAGCGCAAGGCCATCGACCTCATTCTGGTCGACTGCTCGATGCCCGAGATGGACGGCTATGACTTCACCCGCTGGCTGCGGCGCGAGATGCCCGCGCCGGCCCGCTATACGCCGCTGATCATGCTGACCGGCCACGCGGCCCAGTCGTCCGTCCAGAAGAGCCGGGACTGCGGCGCCAGCTTTGTGGTCGCCAAGCCCCTGACCCCCAGCGTGCTGCTGCGCCGGATCCTGTGGCTGGGGAACGACGAACGGGAGTTCGTCGAAAGCGAGAACTACGTCGGGCCGGATCGCCGGGTCCGGAATTTCGGCCCGCCCCTGGGCCTGCCCGGTCGCCGCGCCGGGGATCTGTCCACCCACGTCGGCGAACCCGCCGAGGCCAACATGGACCAGGCTGACATCGACATGCTGATGAAACCGCGCCGGGTGTCGCTGTGAGCGAGGCCCGCACCGTCAAGGTCAAGAGCCAGCTGGCCCGCCAGCTCGCCATCCCCGGCGGGCGCACCGTGGCCGAGGCGAAACGCCTCGCCGAGGTCGGGCTCGAGAGCCACAGGGCCGACACCATGGCGGATCTCGCGCGACGGGTCGGCCAGCTCGAAGAGCTCTGCGCCGCCGGCGCCGCCGACAGCCGACCCCGGGTCTACGCCCTCGCCTCCGCCCTGGTCGACATGGCGGGCTTCTTCGACACCGGGCCCTTCTACACGGCCGGATACAGTCTGTGCGACCTGAGCGAGCGGATGCAGGTCGCCGGGACCTGGAGCTGGCCCGCCGTCGAGGTGCACGTGAAGGCCCTGCGCCTCATCCTCGCCGGCGGATGCAGGGCCGGACCGGAATCAGACACCCTCCTGCAGGGACTGAAGCAGGTCCTGGCGGCCTTCTCGCCGGCCTAGGGCGCGTCAGCCTTCGGCGAAGCGCGCCTTCAGTTCGCCCTTCACCACCTTGCCCGCCGCATTGCGGGGCAGGGGCTCGTCAACGATGTGAATCTCGACCGGCGTCTTGAACGCGGCCAGCCGCGAGGCGGTCAGGGCCTTCAGGGTGTCCGCATCCACCGTCTGGCCCGGGGCCAGCGACACGACGGCGATCGGAACCTCGCCCAGCACCGAATGGGGCTTGGCGATCAGCGCCGCCTCGGCCACCGCCGGGTGGTCGAACAGCACGGCCTCCACCTCCTGGCAGTAGATGTTCTCGCCGCCGCGAATGATGATGTCCTTGGCCCGGTCGACGATGAAGCAGAAGCCCTCCTCATCGATCCGCGCCAGATCGCCGGTGCGCACCCAGCCGTCGACGAAGGTCTCGGCCGTCGCCTCGGGCTTGTTCCAGTAGCCCTTCACGATGTTCGGCCCGTAGGCCAGCAGTTCGCCCACCTCGCCCGTCGGCAGCTCAACGCCGTCCGGGCCCACCACCTTGATCGCGCTGACCGGCATGGCCGGGCCGCAGCTGTCGGGGCGGTTCACATAGTCCTCGCCGAAATGGTGGGTGTGGGTGGCCGAGGTCTCGGTCATGCCCCAGCCCGAGCCGGGCCGGGCCGTGGTCCGGTCGTCGATCTGGCGCACCAGATCGGTCGGCGCCGCCGCCCCGCCGTAGGTCACCGTCTCCAGCGAGGACAGGTCGTATTTATCGCGGTCGGGATGCTGCAGCAGCTGGATCGCCACCGTCGGCACCCCGCCGATCAGGTTCACCTTCTCCCGCTCGATCAGCATCAGGGCCTCGCCGGCGTCGAAGCGGCGCTGACAGACCAGGGTCTGGCCGGTCACCAGCGCCGGCAGCAGAAGGGCGTTGCAGCCGGTGGTGTGGAAGAAGGGAATGGAGACCAGTCCGACCTTCGGCGGGGCGGCAGGGTCCAGGACCGGCGGCGCCTCGCCGCGCCGGACGAAGGCGCGGACCAGCGAGTACAACCCCGCCACGGCCCCGCATCCCGCGTTCCGATGCGTGCCGAGCGCGCCCTTGGGGAATCCTGTCGTGCCCGAGGTGTAGAAGATCGCCGCCGGGTCCTCAGGGTCCAGCGGCACGCCCGGCATCTCGCCCGGCGGCAGGTCGGCCCAGGTCTCCGGGCCGCCGATCACCGCCTCCAGCCGCTCCACCCGCGGATCGCCGGACGCCTCGCGGCCCCGGCAGACCAGCACGTCGGTCAGACCGGCCAGCTCCGGCAGGTGAGGGGCGATCCGCTCCAGCCGCTCGCCGTCCACAATGGCGACGGTGCTGCCCGAGTCCTTCAGGCCGTAGGCCAGCTCCTCTCCCGACCACCAGGCGTTCAGCGGCGTGGCGATGGCCCCCAGCAGGGTGGCGGCGAAGAAGCTGACCGGCCATTCGGGCACATTGCGCATGGCCACCGCGACCCGGTCGCCCTTCATCACCCCCCGGGCCTTCAGCGCCGCCGCCAGGGCCAGGGTCGCCCGGGCGAAGGCCTCGAACGACACCCGTTCGTCGCCGTAGACGATGAAGGTCCGGTCGCCCCACTGCCGCCCGGCCAGGAAGGCGTGCATCAGCGTCGGCGGCGCGTTCTTCCAGATCTTCGTCGGCCGTCCCTCGATGGTCGTCTCGACCACCTCGAACGGCGAGCCGGGGGCGGTCAGGGCGGCGGTCGCCTGGGCGAGGGTCAGCGCGGGCCACGCGCGGGCGGCGGCTTGATCGGTCATGGGCGTTTCCTGAATCCGCCGCTTTGCGCGGTCTGGTCTGGACGCCACTGTGACCCCGTTTCTCCGGGGTGATCAAGGTTCAGTTGGTCGCAGGATCGATCTGTCCGCGGCGGCCTAACGCTCCGGCGCCTCTCCCCGGGGGGACTGGAGCGAGGCGCCGGATCGCGGCGTGCCGGAACGGGCTGTCTCAGGAGACTCGACAGGAACCGTTCGACACCACGGCCGGAAAGCCGATACGCGGGCTCCGGACACGCCCGCTTCATACGACAGGCCCGGGGTCGGCGCAGCCTTCACTTTAGTTATAGAAAACGCCGGTTTCCTGTTCTCCGCGCCGGACAGGTGAGGGGCTCTGTCGGCTAGCAGACGGCGCGAAACCGGAAGGCGTCACGCCCGTTGAGCGGTCTTCCGGAGAGATCGCCATGTTCACCCAACTCAATCCCACCATTCCCGTCCACGTCGAGGGAAAGGGGGCGGGCTACGCCTTCGCCGTCATCGACTACGGCCAGGATCACAATCTGATCTGGATCACCGCCCTGAACGAGGGCGGCGAGATCTGGTGCGCGCCGAACCCCCGGGTTCGCGTCCTGCCCAACTGGACCATGGGACGGCAGCGGACCGGGACGGGCGAGACGGGTCCGCGCGCGGTGGCGTGACGCCGGCCCCGGGAACCGTCCCCGGTCGTCCCGGTTGGCGTCCTCCAACCCCCGTTCCCGGAGACCTGACATGACCCACGCCGCCCTCGCCGGAAAGAAGATCGCCGTCCTCGCCACGGACGGATTCGAACAGGTCGAGCTGACCCGGCCGGTCGATGCGCTCAGGGCCGCGGGGGCGACAGTCGAGGTCGTCTCGCCCAAGGCGGGCGAAATTCAGGGCTTCAAACATCACGACAAGGGAGACCGGGTGCCGGTTGACCGGGTTCTCGGCGAGGTCTCCGCGGGGGATTATGCCGGTCTGGTCCTGCCCGGCGGCGTCATCAATCCGGACGCCCTGCGGATGGACGATCAGGCGGTGGGTTTCGTCAGGGCCTTCACAGACGCCGGAAAGCCGGTCGCCGCCATCTGCCATGGCCCCTGGACCCTGATCGACGCCGGGGCGGTGGACGGACGGCGGATGACATCCTGGCCCTCCCTCCGGACGGACCTGGACAATGCCGGCGCAGACTGGGTCGATGAGGCGGTCGTCGTCGACAGGGGGCTGGTGACGTCGCGCAATCCGGATGACCTGCCGGTCTTCTGCGCCCGAATGATCGAAACCTTCGCCGGGGGCGGGAATCAGGCGGTCCGGTGATCCCGGAAGAAGTGGCGCACCCGACACGATTCGAACGTGTGACCTTTGCCTTCGGAGGGCAACGCTCTATCCAGCTGAGCTACGGGTGCGTCTGCCGGCGACGGGGCCGGGACGAAGGCCTCTACAGCAGGAGCGGCCCGCCCTCAATCCCGAAAGCATGACGGCGCGCGCATCGCGCTTGGCCCCGCGTCGTTCGGAGCCTAGCCTGCGCCCTCGTTTCGACGGGAGGATCCGATGCGCGCCGCCATTCTCGCCCTGCTGTGTCTTGTCGGGGGCTGCGCCTCCAATCCGGCCTCACCCCCGGCCGGAGGCGCCGCGGGCGGGGATGCCCTGGACGCCATCGCCCGGGATTATGTCGCCCTGACGCTGGAGATCGGCGAGCGCGAGCCGGGCTATGTCGACGCCTACTACGGCCCGGCCGAATGGCAGGCGGCGGCCCACGCCGATCCGCGCACCCTGCCCCAACTGATCCAGGGCGCGGCCACCCTGAGCGACCGGTTGAACGCCGTGTCCGTCGCCGGGGCGGATCCCGTGGTGCGTCAGCGGAAGGCGTATCTTCTGGCCCATGTCGCGGCCGCCTCGGCCCGGCTGCGGATGCTGTCCGGCGAGACCATGAGCTTCGCGGACGAGGCTGAGGCCCTCTTCGGCATCCGGCCGGAACTGCGCCCCCTGTCCACCTACGACCCTGTGCTGGCCGAGATCGACGCCCTGCTGCCGGGCGCGGGGTCCCTGACCGACCGGGTCACGGAGTTTCGCTCGCACTATGTCATTCCGAAAGAGCGGCTGCAGGTCGTCATGGACGCCGCCATTGCCGAGTGCCGCGCCCGCACCGCGCGCCATATCACCCTGCCCGCAAACGAGAATTTCACCCTGGCCTTCGTCGGGGACAAGCCGTGGTCGGGGTACAACTACTACCAGGGCAATTCGCAGTCGAAGATCGAGATCAACGCCGACTTCCCCATCTACACCGAGCGCGCGATCGACCTGGGCTGCCATGAGGGCTACCCCGGCCACCACGTCTACAACGCCCTGCTGGAACAGACCTTCGTGCGCGAGCGCGGCTGGGTCGAGATGAGCGTCTACCCGCTGTTCAGCCCCATGAGCTTCGTCGCCGAGGGCAGCGCCAACTACGGCATCGACCTGGCCTTCCCCGGCAGCGAGGGGACCCGGTTCGAGCGTGAGGTGCTGTTCCCCCTCGCCGGCCTGGACCCGGCGACGGCGGAGAAGAAGGCCCAGCTGATGGCCCTGACCCGTCAGCTGGCGCGCGCCGAATACACCATCGCCGACGACTGGCTGGCCGGTCGGGTGAGCCGTGACGAGACCATCGAGCGGCTGATGAAATACACCCTCGCCGATCGCGCCAAGGCGACGCAACGCCTGCGCTTCATCGACACCTATCGCAGCTACATCATCAACTACGGTCTGGGCCGCGACGTGGTCCAGGCCTGGGTCGAGCGGCAGGGGCCGGACCACTGGCAGGGCATGGAGACCCTGCTGTCGAGCCAGACCCTGCCGGTCGACCTGGACTGATCCGGTTCAGCCGGCGACCCGGCTGTCCCGGTCAAGGCCGCGCATGAAGGCGGTCAGGCGGACCAGCGCGCCGAGATCGCGATCGTCGCTGCGGCTGCCGGCGCGCAGGTTGTCGAGCAGAACCTCGAGGATCATGGCCGCCTGCTTCGGCGACTCCGGCCTCTGGTCGAGGATCTGCGCCTCGGCGCGGGCGCGACGATCCTCGTCGCGAGGGTCAGGGCCGGCGGACTGGGTCCAGACCGACCAGGCCTGGTCGATGTTGGTCTTGGTCATGGGAAACGCCCTCCCGGGCGAAACGTCGTGCGGCCCAGGCTTCCCAGGCGCCGACGAAAAAGGTGATGCAGATGAGGACCCACACCTCCAGCCGGATCGTGATGGCCGTCCACAACAGGTAGCGGCCGTCGTTCAGCAGGGGGACGACATGGGTCAGCAGGGAAATCAGCTGAAAGCCCGCGAGCGCGGTCAGCCACCACCGATCGCAAACACAGGTCAGCCACAGGATGACGATCAGGAAGGCGGTCTCCAGCCCGGCCACGCCGGCCTTCCAGCCGTTGATCTGGACCGGATCGACGACCCGGACCAGGACGAGAAGGGCCAGCACCACGCCGGCGATGATCCGTTCTTCCCGATCACCGAAGCGCAGCAGGGCCAGGACGCCGGCGAGAGTCAGAAGGGTGATCGCCAGGGTGGCCACGCGGCGTCAGTCCTCAGACGGTCGCCAGCCGGCCGATCGGCGCCAGGCCGCCCGGTTCCGTATCGCCGGGTTTCTGCTCGCCCGGGATCAGAAGGGTATGATTCAGGGCCAGGCGCCGGGCGTCCCTCTGGGCGTGGCCATGGGCCTGGACCAGTTCGCTGCGCGCCTCTGTCAGGGTATGCAGGGCCTTGGCGGCGGCGCTGAAGGCGCGGTGACCGGCTTCCGCGCCGAGCCCGGCCGCGCCGCGACCGGAAAGGGCGTGGGAGATCGTGTCGGCCAGCCGGGCTCCGGCGGCGTCCAGCATATGTTCGGCGTCCCGCAGGTCCAGCGCCACGGCGCTGGCGTACTGGTCGGGTTTCTGGGCGGTGTTCATGGGGTCCTCGGGGTCAGTTGCCAGCTGTCGGCGCGAACGGATTCGTTCCCCCGAAAACCAGCCCGACCAGACCGGTCAGGATGATCAGCAGGATCAGCCCCCCGAAGGCCCATCCGAAGACGGCCGCCGCGCGGACAGCCGGAGATCCGGGCGTCCGCCACCGCCCCAGTCGACTGTAGACCCCGTACAGGGTTCGGTCGGCCGGCGCCGCAGGAGCGAGGGAGCCGGTGATCCGGTCCGCATCGACGCGCCCATCTGGCGGCGAAACCGGCTCCGGCGGTATGGCGTCCGCCGCGTATGACGCGTCAGACGCCAGGGCCCGCAGGGCCGCCTTGCGTGTGCTGACCCCGAATTTCCGCAGGACCTCGCGGAAGTGTTTGTCGACCGTGTTCTCGGAGATGCCCAGCGCGCGCGCGATTTCCTTGTCGGTCATGGTCGCCGACAGGCGCAGGCATTCCTCCTGCCGTTTGGTCAGCCGTTCCGGCATACCCTCACCCCCTCGGGATCAAGCTATGTCGTCGGGACATTGAACGTCCAGCATCTTGAGACGCCGCGCGGGCGACGCGACGCGCGGCGACCGCTCTCAGGGCACCGCGCCGGTCACCGGACCCACGCCGTCGTCCTCGTCTTCGTCCCGGGGCAGGGGGATGGCCCGGTCCGGCCTTCTCATCGCCGCCTCGTCCCGTCGCAGGCGTTCGAGGTCTTCCTCAAGGCGATTTTTCGGGTCGGTCATGGCGTGGTCTCCTTCAGTCACGCCATCGGAATGTGCGGGTCGCGTCCCGCGTTCCGTCTGCGGCGCGAGCAGGACGGGAGACGGCGCCGGACCGCCGACAACCGCCCACGAAAAAGGCGCTCCGGTTTCCCGGAGCGCCCTCTTCTGTTTCAGCGGATCGGCTGAACGGCCGGACCCTAGAAGTCCATGCCGCCCATGCCGCCCATGCCGCCGCCCATGTCGGGGGCGCCGCCGGCCGAGGCCTTCTTCGGCGCGTCCGCGACAGCGGCTTCGGTGGTGATCAGGATGCCGGCCACGGAGGCGGCGTCCTGCAGGGCGGTGCGGACCACCTTGGCGGGGTCGATGACGCCCATCTTGACCAGGTCGCCGTACTGTTCGGTCTGGGCGTTGAAGCCGAAGGTGGCTTCATTCGATTCCAGCACCTTGCCGACGACGATCGAGCCTTCGACGCCCGCGTTCTCCGAGATCTGACGGATCGGAGCCTGCAGGGCGCGACGGATGATCGCGATGCCCGCGTTCTGGTCGGCGTTGTCGCCGGTCACGCCGTCCAGCTTCTTCGAAGCCTTCAGCAGGGCGATGCCGCCGCCCGGGACGATGCCTTCATCAGCGGCCGCGCGGGTCGCGTTCAGGGCGTCGTCGACGCGGTCCTTCTTCTCCTTCACCTCGACTTCGGTCGAGCCGCCGACGCGCAGGACGGCGACGCCGCCGGCCAGCTTGGCCAGACGTTCCTGCAGCTTTTCCTTGTCGTAGTCCGAGGTCGTGGCTTCGATCTGGGCCTTGATCTGGGCGACGCGGCCCTCGATGTCAGCCTTCTCGCCGACGCCTTCCACGATGGTGGTGTCGTCCTTGGTGATGGTGACCTTCTTGGCGCGGCCCAGCATGTCCAGGGTCACGTTCTCGAGCTTGATGCCCAGGTCTTCCGAAATGACCTGGCCGCCCGTCAGGATGGCGATGTCTTCCAGCATGGCCTTGCGGCGGTCGCCGAAGCCCGGAGCCTTGACGGCGGCGACGCGCAGGCCGCCGCGCAGCTTGTTGACCACCAGGGTGGCCAGGGCCTCGCCCTCGATGTCCTCGGCGATGATGATCAGCGGGCGACCCGACTGGACCACGGCTTCCAGGATCGGAAGCATGGCCTGCAGCGACGACAGCTTCTTCTCGTGGAGCAGGATGAGCGGCTCCTCGAGCTGGGCCTCCATCTTGTCGGCGTTGGTGATGAAGTAGGGCGACAGGTAGCCGCGGTCGAACTGCATGCCCTCGACGACGTCGACGGTGGTTTCGGCGGTCTTGGCTTCCTCGACCGTGATCACGCCTTCATTGCCGACCTTGGCCATGGCTTCGGCGATCAGGGTGCCGATTTCCTCGTCGCCGTTGGCCGAGATGGTGCCGACCTGGGCGATTTCCGAGTTGTTCGAGACCGGCTTGGAGATGGTCTTGACCTCCTCCAGGACGACGCCGACAGCCTTGTCGATGCCGCGCTTCAGGTCCATCGGGTTCATCCCGGCGGCGACGGCCTTGAGGCCTTCCTGCACGATGGCCTGGGCCAGGACGGTCGCGGTGGTGGTGCCGTCGCCCGCCTTGTCGTTCGTCTTCGACGCGACTTCGCGGATCATCTGGGCGCCCATGTTCTCGAAGGCGTCTTCCAGCTCGATTTCCTTGGCGACCGAAACGCCGTCCTTGGTCGAGCGCGGGGCGCCGAAGGACTTCTGGATCACGACGTTGCGGCCCTTCGGACCGAGGGTGACCTTCACCGCATTGGCGAGGACGTTGACGCCGCGCAGCATCTTGTCGCGCGCGTCGGTGTTGAACTGTACGATCTTGGCGGCCATCCGGCTGCTCCTTGATAATTGCTAGTGAGTAGTGAGTGGAAGGTCGGAGCGGCGGCGGGAGCAGGTCTTCTGCTCACGGCTCACCACTCACGCCTCACTCAGCTCAGGACGCCCAGGACGTCCGATTCCTTCATGATGATCAGGTCTTCACCGTCGATCTTGATCTCGGTGCCCGACCACTTGCCGAACAGGATGCGGTCGCCGGCCTTCAGTTCCAGGGCCTGGACGACGCCCTTGTCGTCACGGACGCCGGCGCCGACGGCGATGACTTCGCCTTCCTGCGGCTTTTCCTTGGCGGTGTCGGGGATGATGATCCCGCCCTTGGTCTTGGATTCTTCTTCAACGCGCTTGACCAGCACGCGGTCGCCGAGCGGACGGAACGCCATCGGACTTCTCCCTCTTGAAACCCCCGGATCGGGGCGTTCTGAAATGATCGGTCGCCCTCCCGCCCGGTCGCCGCTTTGGCAGCCGACCGGTGAGAGTGCCAACGCGAGCGGCAGGTAGGGGGGCGGGCATCCAGCGTCAAGCGGCGCCCGTGGAATTTCGCCGGGTCAGTCGGTCGCGGCGGCGAGGGTCCAGGCGGCCTCGACCTGCCGGGCGAAGAGCGGTCGGGCGCCCCGGACCCGGGTCCGCCAGTCGCGGCCCCGGGCCTGCTGGCCCAGCAGCTCCTCCAGGCCGCCGCGCACCAGGGCCAGGGCCTCATCCGACCGGGCCCGGTGGATCAGGAAGCCGGCGTACTGCTCCGTCCCCGCCAGGGCGACGGCGTGCCCCGGCGGCAGGCGCGTCGCGGCGAGGGCGGCGGCGCGACGGTAGACGCCCTCGGCCTCCGGCGCCCGGCCCAGCCGGTCCAGCACCGCGCCGTAGCCGTGGAGGGTTTCCAGCAGGTCCGGACTGTCGGGGCCCACGCCGGCCTCATAGACGGCCAGACCCTCGCGGAACGGCGCCTCGGCCTCGGTCCAGCGGCCCTGATCCGCCAGGGCGTAGCCCAGGTTCGCCCGGGCGTTGCCGGTAAACGGGTGGTCCGGTCCGACGATCTCCAGCGCCAGCGCCAGCGCCCGGCGGAAGGGCGCCTCGGCGCGCTCCCCCTGCCCGGTCTCGTGCAGATACCAGCCATAGTTGGTCAGGCACTGGGCCAGCAGGACGGGGTCGTTCGCACCTTCGGCGATCGTCACCGCCCGGGCGTAAAGGGGTTCAGCCTGGGGAGCCCGGCCTGTGCGTCGCAGCGAATTGCCGAGGTTGGACAGCACGATGGCGACGTGAAAGTCGTCCGGCCCGTACAGCCGCTCGTACATGCCCAGCACCTGCCGGTAGAGGGGGTCGGCCTCGGCATGCCGTCCCTGGGCGGTCAGGGCGTTGGCGACCAGATTCAGGCTGTCGGCAGTCTTTTCGTGCACCTCGCCCAGACGAAGCCGGCGGAGGTCCAGGCTGGCCCGGGCCGCCACCTCGGCCTCCTCATTGCGGCCCAGCGCGTCCAGGGCGCGGGCCCGGTCATACAGAAGCGTGGCCCTTTCGGTCAGATCGGCCTCGGCCTCGCCCAGCAGGGACAGGGCCCGGTCCAGATCGCCGAGGGCGCCGACGTAGTCGCCGGTCTCCAGCTTCAGGCGGGCGCGGACGGCCATGGGGTGCGCCACAGCGCGATCATCCGGCCCGAGACGGGTCTCGACCACCTCCACCGCGGCCTTCAGCGCCGCCCCGGCGCCGGCCGCGTCTCCCGCGCCGTAACGCTCGACGCCCAGCGCCACCAGGGCCTCGGCAGCGACGCGGGGGTCGGCTTCCCGCTCCAGAATGGCCCGGACGGGATCGACCTCGGTCGGGGCGGAGATGCGCACATCGGACGGCGCGCGGGTCGCGGGCGGTCGCGCCGCCGGCGGCGGAGGGGGCGGCGGAGGAGGTGGTGGTGGCGGCGGCGGGGGAGGCGGTTCCTGTGGCGCGACCTGCGCGGCGACCGGCGTGGCGATCGTCAGCGACAGGCCGACGCCCGCCCCTACGGCCAGAACCACGATCATCAGAAGTCGCGTCACGCCTTGACCCTCCCGGTCGCGCATCAGCCCGCATTACACCGATTTATGCAAGGTGAACCGGACCTGAACATCGTCCTCCCGGCCGGTTCAGCCTCGCGCCTCCATAAAGGTCCCACACCCGGCGACGACGCCGGACCGTTTGAAGGAGCCGACCATGAAGACGTTCTCGAAATTCGCAGTCGCCACGCCGGCCCTGGTCGGCGCCGTGACCCTGATGGCGGCCGCCCCGGCCTCGGCCCAGAGCTACCGTGACCGCAACGACGACAACACCGGCCGCAACGCCGTGGTCGGCGCCGTTGTCGGCGGCCTGGCCGGCGCCCTGCTGGGCAATGGCGACGGGACCTATGTGGTCGGCGGCGCCCTGGCCGGCGCGGCGCTCGGCGCGGCGTCCGGCAACAACCGCGATGACGACTGCGGCTACTACCGCGGCGGCCGTTGCTACCGGAACCAGGGCCATTGGGAGCGCGAGCACGGCATCAACAGCCGCGACCCGCGCTGGGAGCAGCGTCAGGACTACCGCGAATACCGTCGCGACCGTCGTGATGAACGCCGCGACTACCGCTACGACCGTCGCTGGTGATCCGGACCCCATTCGTCCGGCCGGGTCGGCCCGGTCGGACGCGGGCGAGGAAGGCGGGCTCCGGAAACGGGCCCGCCTTTTTCGTGGGGCGGGGTTTCAGGGTCCGCCTTCGACCCATGGCGGACGTTCAGGGACGTGTTTCGGCTTCTCGGATCATTTGGTCGAGGACTTCGCGGGATACTTTCTTGAGGTCTTCGAACGCCGGGGCCGTGGCCTCCTGGTCGCCATTACCCTCGCCACTGATCCGAACGCCCCCATCAGTCGTGGATAGGATGAACACGAACGGCATGGCCGGGTTGCCCGGAGCCGAGACCACGATCAGCGTTTGCCGGTCTGTGCAGCCGTAAGTCAGCCACTCAGTGCCACCGAACGAGCGTTGTATCGGTCCCGCCGTGCATTGAAGCGGTTCCGGCGCGGCTCCATGTTCCTGGTCGATCGGTAAAGTCAGCAGGGCGAGTGCAAGCAACGGCGTGACGATCGTCATGGTCGGATTTCCCTCCGCATCCTCATTGCATGATGTGGAGTCCGCTTCCGACCCGTTGCGGACGTGCCGCCGGTCGGTGATGGTTTGGCATGGCAGAGACACCTCAACGGGTTCCAGACTTCTTCCTCCACGATGTGCGGTATGACGTCGGGTCGCTGGTCGTCACTTTGGCCGTTGAAGGCTTTCCCCACTTCGAGGTGCAGTTCGATCCGCCTAGGGCTTTTCGTTCCTACGCGGAGAGTGACTTCTGGGCTTATCTGCAAGCCTTCGATGGCCAACCGCTGATCACGACTCAGGACGGCGGAACCGGCGTCTTCATGAGTGAGAACGCACCATACGTCGTCGAATATCGAAAACATGTGCGTGCGTCGCAGCCTGAGCCCACGTTCTCTTGCTTGATAGCAACCGCCCAAGAATGTGTTGAGGTGGTCTGCTTCGAGAGGCCCACGATCCGGTTCCTCTAGGTTCGCTTCCCACCCGTGGCAGACACTCACGAGGTCTGCTTCGGGCGCGCCCTCACACCATCAGCCGCTTCATCAGCTCCGCCGTCGATGCGTCCAGTCCGGCCGACGGTTCGCCCGCCTCGACGTCCTTCAGGATGGCCCTGGCCAGAACCTTGCCCAGCTCCACGCCCCACTGGTCGAAGCTGTTGATGTCCTGGATTACGCCCTCGACGAAGGTCTTGTGCTCATAGAGGGCCAGCAGGGCCCCGACGGCTTCCGGCGTCAGCGCGTCCATCAGGATGGTCGTGGACGGGCGGTCGCCGGGGAAGGTCTTGTGCGGCGCCAGGCGGTCCGCCTCGGCCTCGGGGGCGCCCGCCGCGATCAGCTCGGCCCGGGCCTCCTTCTCCGTCTTGCCGACCATCAGGGCCTGGGCCTGGGCCAGGGCGTTGGACCACAGGGGGGCGTCGCCCTCGCGCTCGTCCATGGCGGCCTGCGAGGTGTGGCCCACGACCACGAACTCGGCCGGAACCACCATCGGCCCCTGATGGATCTGCTGGAAGAAGGCGTGCTGGCCGTTGGTGCCGGGCTCGCCGAAGACGATCGGGCCGGTGGCGGTGTCCACGGGCGTCCCGTCGCGCTTCACCCGCTTGCCGTTCGACTCCATCTCCAGCTGCTGCAGGAAGGCGGGCAGACGGCGCAGGCCGTGGGCGTAGGGGGCGACGGTGCGGGCGTTCCGGCCCAGTCCCTCGACGTTGAAGATCTGCGCCAGCGCCAGCAGCACCGGGGCGTTCTTCTCCAGGTCGGCCTCGAGGAAATGCTCGTCCATGGCGCGGGCGCCGGCCAGGACGCGCTCGAACACGTCCCAGCCCAGCGCCACGGCGACTGACAGGCTGACCGCCGACCACAGCGAATAGCGGCCGCCGACCCAGTCTCGGAAGCCGAAGGTGCGGCCGCAGCCCCAGTCCTTCGCCTTTTCCGGCGCGGCGGTGACGCCGATCAGGTGGCGCACCATCCGGCGCGGCGACAGGCTCTCGGCCAGCCAGGTCTTTGCCAGTTCCGCATTGGCCAGGGTTTCCTGTGTGGTGTAGGTCTTGGACACGACCACGACCAGGGTCGTCTCGGGGTCGAGGCCGGCGAGGGCCTCGGCCATGTCGCGCGGATCGATATTGGCCACGAAGCGCAGGTCGATCGCCGGCTCCAGCGGCTTCAGCGCATCCCACAGCAGGCGCGGACCCAGGTCCGATCCGCCGATGCCGATGTGGACGATGGCGGTGAACGGCTGTTTGGTCCCGCCCGTCTCGGCGCCCGACCGGATGTCGCTGGCGTACTGGCACATGGCCTCGCGGGTGTCGTCGACCTCCTTCGACACGGGCTCGCCCAGGGCGTGGAAGTCGGCGCCCTCGACCGCGCGCAGGGCGGGGTGCAGGACCGCCCGCCCTTCGGTGGTGTTGACCGCCTCGCCGCCGAAGAGAGCCGCCCGGCGGCCCTCGACATCACAGGCCCGCGCGACGTCCAGGGCGGCCTCGAAGCCCTCGGCGCTCCACGACTGCTTCGACAGGTCCAGATACAGGCCCGCCGCGTCGACGCTCATCCGTTCCATCCGGCCCGGATCGGTGGCGAAATGATGGATGATGCGCGCTCCGGAATCCTTGCGCGCCACGGCGCGGAGCAGGTCCAGGGCTTGGTTGCGAGCGGTCATCGGCGATCTCGGCGGCGGTCAGGAGACGGGGAGTCGTAAACCCTCGTTTACGGGTCCAGCGTAAGTCGGTTCAACGCCGAATCCGTGATTCGGCAATACAATTGAGGTTAGCCCCCGAGGTCCCCATGTCCTGCGGCGTCGCCCTGGCCATCTCCCTGATGCTCACCAACCCCGAGGTCGCGCTCGCGGCCGAGCAGCCGCCCGCCCCCGCCGGGGCGCCGGTTTCCGTCGCCGGCGAGCCCCTGTTCGCCGATATCGTCCAGCGGGCCGGCGCGCTGCGCTCGGTCGTGGGGCAGTGGCAGACCAGCCTGTCGGCGGCTCCGGAGTGGACCGTCGCCGCGGGCGATCTGGCGCGCTTCGAACAGGACAGCACCGCCCTGGCCGAGCTCGACATGCAGGGTCATCTGATCCTGAAGGAACGGGGCACCGACGGGGACCTGAAATGCATCCTGCGGGGCATTTCCGAGGACATTCCGGTCAAGGTCGCCGCGGTCCATGCCGCGGCCACGCCGGCCGAGCGCCGGGTCGCGCTGGAAGAGCTGCACTATCTGCTCAATGACAACGTCGAGGTCATCACCGCTCCGCCGCAACCCCCGGCCTAGGGGGCGACGCGTCGGCGGCCCCGAGGGCGCATCCATACGGCGCGGCGATCGTGGTGCGGAGCGGGCGTTCGGACATCAGATCATCCAGGGCGTTCTTCACGAAATTGGTCGCGCCCTGAAGATCGGCGGGATCGGTCGTCGGCCGGTCGTCCACCCCGCCGGCGAAGACCAGCCTGCCGGTCCGATCGATGATCCTCAGCTCCGGCGTGGTCCGGACTCCATAGGCTTGGCCCAGACGGCCGCCGGGGTCCGGTAGCAAATGGGTCGGGGCGGCGCCGGTCCGGACCTTCCAGTCCCGGGCGCGTCCGGCCGGGATCAGGCTCAGCCAGACCACGCCGTCCTCGGCCGCGCCGCGTTGCAGGGCCTGCAGGGAGCCGCTGTAGTGCTTGCGGACGTACGGACACGCGTCATCCGCCCATTCCAGCACCACGATCCGGCCCCTGAAGTCGGACAGGGCGCGTGGAGTCCCCTCGGTGTCGAGGAGGGTGAAGTCCGGCGCTGTCTGTCCGGGCGCGGGCGGCGTGCGCGGCGATGGGGCCCCCGCGGGCGCGCCGACGGCCCCGGGCGCATCGGCCTGCGGTCCGCAGGCGGCGAGCGTCAGGGCGGCGGCGAGGGCCAACGCACGGAGCACGGCGATCCTTTCCGGCCGGATCAGGGCTTCAGCGCCTCGATGACGACGCCCTCGGTCAGCAGTTGCGGCAGCACCTCGGGCGCATCCCGGCCCGGGCGGTACAGCAGGTAGAGGGGGACGCCCGAGCGGCCGTGCCGCTGCAGTTCAGCGGTGATCGCGTCATCCCGTCGGGTCCAGTCACCGACCAGATAGACGGCGCGCGCCCGGTCCATCGCCTTCCGGACCCCCGGGGTGGTCAGGGACGTGCGTTCATTGATCTTGCAGGTCACGCACCAGTCTGCGGTGAAGTTCACCAGCACCGGGCGTCCCTCGGCCAGGGCCGCCCGGACCGCTTCCGCCGACCAGGGCGCGGAGGCGAGGCCCGACGCCGCGGTGTCGGACGATGCGCCCGGGGCCTCCACCGGCGCCCGGGCGGCGAGGGTC